>JAEZHS010000777.1 GCA_023436825.1 Pseudomonadota bacterium
TGCCGACGTACGGTCGCAAGGACGTCGTGTTCGAACGCGGAGAGGGCAACTATCTCTACGCGACGGACGGCCGACGTTACTTGGACTTTACCTCGGGCATCGCCGTGAACGCGCTGGGCCACTGCCATCCCGCGCTGGTCAAGGCATTGACCGAGCAGGGCCAGAAGCTGTGGCACACCTCCAACCTGTTCCGCATCGGCAACGGCGAGAAGCTGGCCAAGCGGCTGACCGAGGTGTCGTTCGCCGACACGATGTTCTTCTGCAACTCGGGCGCGGAAGCGATCGAGGGCGGCATCAAGCTGATACGCAAGTACCAGTTCATGAACGGCAAGCCGCAGCGCTACAAGATCATCTGCTTCCAGGCGGCGTTCCATGGCCGCCTGCTGAACGCGCTCGCCGCCACCGGCAACGAGAAGTACCTCGAGGGCTTCGGCCCGCCGGCGCCCGGCTACAAGCACGCGCCGCTCAACAACACCAACGTCGTGCGCGACATGGTCGACGACGAGACCGCCGGCATCCTGGTCGAGCCGATCCAGGGCGAAGGAGGCATTCGCGCCACGACCACGCAGTTCCTCAAGGACCTGCGCGCGATCTGCGACGAGTTCGGCCTGCTGCTGTTCTACGACGAGATCCATACCGGTTTCGGCCGGACCGGCAAGCTGTGGGGCTACGACTGGTCGGGCGTGAAGCCCGACGTCGCGGCGATCGCCAAGGGCATGGGCGGCGGCTTCCCGATCGGCGCCTTCATGGCGACCGAGAAGGCGGCGGTCGGCATGGTTCCGGGCACGCACGGCTCGACCTACGGCGGCAACCCGCTGGCGACGGGCGTGGCCAACGCCGTGCTCGACGAACTGCTCAAGCCCGGCTTCATCGACGCCGTGCGTGAGAAGGGCGAGTATCTCAAGGGCCAGCTCGAAGCGCTGACGAAGAAGCATCCCAAGGTCTTCGTCGAGCAGCGCGGCATGGGCTTCCTGCAGGGCATCCAGTGCGCCCCGGCGGTGCCGGCGGGCGACATGGTGAACCGCCTGCAGTCGCTCGGGCTCCTGGTGCCGCCGGCCGGCGAGAACGTGGTCCGCATCTTCCCGGCGCTGATCGCGGACAAGGCCGTGATCGACGAGGGCATCGACATCCTGAGCAAGGCTGCTCAATCGTTCGAGGCGGCCGCCAAGGCAGCCGAGTAGGCGGCCATGGCAGCACCCAAGCATTTCCTCGACCTCGACCAGGTCGATCCGAAGACGCTTCGCCAGATCCTCGATCACGGCAAGGCGATGAAAAAGGCGCGGCTCAACGGCGGACACGACAGGCCGTTGGGCGGCAAGACGCTCGCCATGATCTTCGAGAAGCCCTCGACACGCACCCGCGTGTCGTTCGAGGTCGGCATGCGCGAGCTCGGCGGCCAGACGATCATGCTGGGCCGCACCGACACCCAGCTCGGGCGCGGCGAGACCATCGCCGACACCGCGCGCGTGCTCTCCCGTTACGTCGACATCATCATGATGCGCACCACGGTCGAGGAGAAGCTGCTGGAGATGGCCAAGTATGCGACGGTGCCGGTGATCAACGGGCTGACCGACAAGACGCATCCCTGCCAGCTCATGGCCGACGTCATGACCTTCGAGGAGCATCGCGGCGCCATCCAGGGCAAGGCGATCGCCTGGTCGGGCGACGGCAACAACATGGCGACGAGCTGGATCCATGCCGCGGTCCAGTTCGACTTCGAATTGCGCGTGGCCTGCCCGTCCGAGCTCAAGCCGCCGGCCGAGGTTCTGGCATGGGCCGAGAAGTCGAAGGGCCGGATCACCATCGGTCACGACCCCGAGGCGATCGTGCGCGGCGCCGACTGCGTCGTCACCGACACCTGGGTGTCGATGGGCGACGAGGATCCCGACAGCCCGGGCGCCGCGCGACGACACAACCTGCTGCGCGGCTACCAGGTCGACAAGAACCTGATGGCGCAGGCCAAGAAGGACGCCATCTTCATGCACTGCCTGCCGGCGCATCGCGGCGAGGAGGTCACCGCCGACGTGATCGACGGGCCGCAGTCGGTGGTGTTCGACGAGGCCGAGAACCGCCTGCACGCGCAGAAGTCCATCCTCGCCTGGTGCCTGTCCTGATGGCTTCGTCGGAAGGCCCTCGCTCTTCCGACGAGAGAGTGGCGCAAGACGGGGCCCTGCCCTTCCAGCTCGATGCGCTGGGCGTGCGCGGCCGGCTGGTTCGGCTCGGACCTTCATTGGACGCGGTGATCGAGCGCCACGGCTACCCGCTGGCCGTGGCGCGGCCGCTCGCCGAGGCGATGGTGCTGTGCGCCGCGCTGGCGACGTCGCTGAAGTACGACGGCATCTTCACCCTGCAGATCTCGGGCGACGGGCCGATCCGGCTCCTGGTCACCGACCTCACGACCGACGGCGCCCTGCGCGGCTATGCCCAGTTCGACTCCTGGAAGCTCGCTGTGGCTCTGGGTGCCGGCCATAACGGTGATGCGCCGGAAGGCTATGTGCCGAAACTGTTCGGCCGCGGGCGGCTCGCCTTCACTGTCGACCAGGGCCAGCATACGCAGCGCTACCAGGGCGTGGTGCCGCTCGAGGGCGCAACCTTGGCCGACTGCGCTCACACCTATTTCCGCCAGTCCGAGCAGCTGCCGACCGGCATCAAGATCGCGGCGCGACGGACCAGCAACGGCGGCGCGCACCACTGGCGCGCCTCGGCGCTGATGGTGCAACAGATGCCGGAGTTCGACGCCGGCCGCATCGACGTCGACCGCGAGCAGCGCGAGGACGACTGGCGCAAGGCCGTCATCCTGATGGCCTCGGCGACCGAGAACGAGATGCTCGACGCCAACCTGCCGGCGGCGACGCTGCTGCACCGCCTGTTCCACGCCGAGCAGGCGCGCCTGTTCGCCCGCCGGCCGTTCGTCGCCCGCTGTCGCTGCAGCCGCGAGCGCATCGACCGTGTGCTGCGCTCGATCAGGCGCGAGGAGCTCGACGACCTGCGTGACAAGAGCGGACGCGTTGCGGTGAAGTGCGAGTTCTGCTCGACCGAATACGCCTACGACGACCGCGACCTCGACCGGATCTACGCTTCGGCGGCGTGACTTCTTCCGGACCGGCCACGCCATCGAGGCGGAGGTAGCCCTCGCGCGCGACGAAGGTGGCGGGCTCCTCCTGAGCTTGGGCGCCGGCGGGGGCCGCCAGGCCTGGAGAATGACAAGCAGAACCCTCGCGTGCGAGGCCCCGGACGTAGCCGTCGAGGGCCACGGC
>JAEZHS010000779.1 GCA_023436825.1 Pseudomonadota bacterium
GGCGGTCACCGGGCCGCGCGCCGCCGCGCGTCAGGCCGCGCCCACGCGGCACCCGACCGAACGCGGTGACCGTCACGGTGAGCGGGCCCGGCGTCGTCACGGTGTCTCCGCCGCTCAGCACGATGCCGTAGCGACGCTGATCGGCGGCGAGGCCGCGCGCGAAGCGCGCGACCCAGCGTACGCTCCACGACTTCGGCAGCGACAGCGACAGCTGGTACGTGAAGGGTTCGCCGCCGCCCGCCGCGAGATCGGACAGGCAGACGCGCAGCGCCTTGGCCGCCACCAACTCGGGCTTCTCGTCAACGAGGAAGTGCACGCCCTCGACCACCGTGTCGGTCTTGACGACGAGGTCGCGGCGCGCGTCGGACGGCAGGAAGGCGTTGTCGCTCAAAAGCCCACCGGCGCCGGCGAAGCTCCTGGCCAGCGGCGCAAAGTAGCGGGCTATGAGCTCGAATTCGCCGATGCGCCGACGGCGCATGCGCTATCTCGCGAACTCGTTTGAACGTGACTGGCGCGCCACGCGATCGAGCACCGAATTGACGAAGTTCTGCTCGCCCTGGGCATAGAACGCTTGAGCGATCTCGACATATTCGTTGATCGCCACACGAGTCGGCACATCCTTGCGATGGATCAGCTCATAGGCGCCGGCGAGCAGGATGGCGCGCACCAGCCGATCGGTGCGCTCCCAGGTCCAGTCCTGCGCCAGCGAACCGGACAGCGTCTGCTCGAGTCCTTCCTTGTGCGCGACGGTGCCTTCGACGACGTCCTTGAACAGCCGCTGGTCGGCATCGCGGCGCATGCCACCCTCACCCGCCTCGCTCCTGCGCACCTTCAGGAACTGGTCGATGATCTCGGCCGGCGCGTGCTCGCCCTCCTGCCATTGAAAGATCGCCTGCACCGCCGCCAGCCGCGCAGCCTGCCGGCGGCTGGCGCCGAAGCCTTGTATCGGTTGGGCGCTCACGCGTTCCGCCAGCGGCGGCTGAGCGCCACCATGGAGAGGCAGGCGTACGCGGCATCGCCGCCCTTGTCTCCGCGATTGGTGAAGGCCCGCGCCTTCGCCTGTTCCATCGTGTCGACCGTGACGATGCCGTAGCCGATCGACAACCGCTCGCGGACGGAAAGATCCATCAGACCGCGCGCGCTCTCGCCGCAGACATAGTCGTAGTGCGTGGTTTCGCCGCGAATGACGCAGCCCAGCGCCACGAAGCCGTCATAGTGGTCCGCCGCCAGCGCAATGGCGCCCGGGATCTCGAAGGCGCCCGGCACGACGACGCGCTCGCTGACCGCCCCGTTCTTGCCGATCTCACGCTCGGCGCCCTCGATCAAGGCATCGGCGATGTCGGCATAGTAGCGCGACTCCACGATCAGGATGCGCGCGCCTTTCACTCCGGCGACCGCCGGTCGGGCCGTCGGTGTTTCCGTTCGGGTCGACATGGCTAACGGACCGGTCTTCCGGGGACAGGCTTCTGCGCGACGATCTTCAGGCCGAAGCCCTCGAGGCCGACGACGGACTTCCTGCTGTGACTCAAGAGCACCATCTCACGCACGCCGAGATCGATCAGGATCTGAGCGCCGACGCCATAGTCGCGCAGCTCACCGCCCGCGGGCTCGATCGCCTCGCCGGCGCGCCGCCGCTGCTCGGCCAGCATGATGGTCGGCGGCTCACGGATCAGCACGATGACGCCCCTGCCCTCCTTGGCGATCTCCTGCATGGAGGCCTCGATCTCGCCGCCGCGGCCGGTGTTCCTCTGGCCGAGAACGTCGGTGAAGATGTTGACGGCGTGCATGCGCACCATCACCGGTCCGCCCGCCGCCGGGTCGCCCTTCACCAGGGCGATGTGCTGGGCCATCGTCACCTTGTTCACATAGATGACGCAGCGGAAATCGCCGCCGTAGATGCTGGTGAAGGTCGTCTCGCTGAGGCGCCGGACGATCGAATCGTAGCGCCGGCGATAGGCGATCAGGTCGGCGATGGTGCCGATCTTGAGCCCGTGGCGCTGGGCGAAGGTTATAAGGTCGTTGCGACGGGCCATGGTGCCGTCGTCGTTCATGATCTCGCAGACCACGCCGGCCGGCGTGAGCCCGGCCAGCCGCGCCAGGTCGACCGCGGCCTCGGTGTGGCCGGTCCGCTCCAGCGTGCCGCCGTCGCGCGCCACCAGCGGGAAGACGTGGCCCGGCGTGACGATGTCCTGCGGCCCGCACGACGGGTCGATCGCCACGGCAACGGTGCGGGCGCGGTCGGCGGCCGAGATGCCGGTGGTCACGCCCTCGCGCGCCTCGATCGACACGGTGAAGGCGGTCTGGTGCCGGGTGCCGTTGTTCTGCGCCATCAGCGGCAGGCCGAGCTGCTCGACGCGCTCGCGGGTCAGCGCCAGGCAGATCAGGCCACGCGCGTGCTTGGCCATGAAGTTGATGGCATCGGGAGTCGCCCATTGTGCCGGGATCACGAGGTCGCCCTCGTTCTCGCGGTCCTCGTCGTCGACCAGGATGAACATCCGGCCGCGGCGGGCTTCCTCGATGATGTCCTCGGCCGCGGCCTTCACCTCGGAGAAGGTGATGCGCCAGGCGTCCTTTTCGAGCGCGCTCATGATCTTCCGTGCTCCAACAGTCGCTGAACGTAACGCGCGAGCATATCGACCTCAAGGTTGACCCGATGGCCCGGCTTGGCCTGTCCCAGGGTCGTAACCGCTTGAGTATGCGGGATAATGTTTACACCAAAGCGGTTGCCCTCGACTTCATTCACCGTAAGGGAAATGCCGTCAATGGCGACCGAGCCCTTGGAGGCGATGAAGCGCGCCAGCTCGGGCGGCGCCTCGAATACGAAGCGTACGCTACCGCCTTCCGGCGTCATCGACACGATCGTGCCGACACCGTCGACATGGCCATAGACCAGATGGCCGCCCAGCTCGTCGCCGAGCTTGAGCGACAGTTCGAGGTTGATCCGGCTGCCGAGCTTCCAGTCGCCGAGATGGGTCTTGGCCAGGCTCTCGCCCGAGACTTCGACCGCGAACCAGTCGGCCCCCTTCTCGACCACAGTCAGGCAGCAGCCCGAGCAGGCGATCGAGGCGCCGATGGCGATCGGCGCCATGTCGTGCCGGGTGCGCACGACGAAGCGACGGTCGCCGCTGTTGCCGCCGGGGGTTACCGAGGTGATCTCGCCGATGTCGCTGACGATGCCGGTGAACATGACTCTTACCTATGCCCCTCGCGTCCAGCTTTCCACCGTGTCGCCCTCCAGTCGGCGGGCCGAAACCAGCCGGAACCGGGGCGCGAAATCCAGCCGGTTGAAGCCGAGCTCGCCGACCGCAGAGCGGCCGTCGGCGCCCAGCACAACCCCTGCTCGATAGCTGGTGATGCGGTCGATCAGGCCGGCCTTCAGGAAAGCCGCGGCCACCTGGCCACCGCCTTCGACCAGCACGCGGGTCAAGCCGCGCTGGCCGAGCGCCTGGGCCGCGGCAGTGACATCGACCCGCCCGTTGCTCGCGGCGGCGACCTCAATGACCTCAACACCGGCTTTGTGCAAGGCCTCGCGCTTGGCGGCCGGCGCGGCATTGGTGCACAGGAGCCAGACCGGTACCTGCCGGGCCGTACTGGCGAGCCTGGAACTCGCGGCAAGCCCCGCCTTCGAATCGAGAACGATGCGTACCGGCGAGTAGGCGCCGAGGCCCGGCAGGCGACAGGTGAGGTCGGGATCGTCGGCCACGACCGTTCCGGCGCCGACCAGGATGGCATCATGGATGGCGCGCAGGCGATGGCCGTCTGAGCGCGCGCCTTCGCCGGTGATCCACTTGCTCTCGCCTGATGCCGTCGCGATGCGCCCGTCGAGCGACGACGCAAGCTTGAGATGGAACAAGGGACGCCCGGCGCGAACACGCAACAGGAAGCCGGCATTGATCTCGGCGGCTTCGGCAGCACCCTCGCCCACCTCGACGACAATGCCTGCCTCGCGCAGCCGGGCATGGCCCTGGCCGTTCACCGCTGGATTGGGATCCTCCATCGCCGACACGACGCGCGACACGCCGGCGCGCACCAGCGCGTCGGCGCAGGGCGGCGACTTGCCGAAATGGGAACACGGCTCGAGCGTCACATAGACCGTGGCGCCGCGCGCCGCCTCGCCTGCCCGCTCGAGGGCATCGGCTTCGGCGTGCGGGCGGCCGCCGTCCTGCGTGCGGCCGCGCGCGACAATGCGGCAGTCCTTGGCGATGACGCAGCCCACGGCCGGGTTCGGCCAGGTCCGCCCGAGCGACCGCCGCGCCAGCGCGAGCGCGGCGCGCATCATGGCGTCAATCCTTGAGGTTGGTCTCGGCGAGATCGGAGATGAACTCCTCGAAGTCGCGGGCCTCGCGGAAATTGCGATAGACCGAAGCGAACCGCACATAGGCCACCGGATCGAGCGCGCGCAGCGCGTCCATCACCAGCTCGCCGATCTGCGTCGAGGGGATCTCGCTCTCGCCGGAGCTTTCCAGGCGCCGGACGATGCCGTTCACCACGCGCTCGACGCGCTCGGGGTCGACCGGCCGCTTGCGACAGGCCACCGAGATCGAGCGGGCGAGCTTGTTGCGGTCGAACGCCACGCGTTGGCCGTTCTTCTTGACCACGGTGAGCTCGCGCAGCTGCACGCGCTCGAAGGTGGTGAAGCGCGATCCGCACGACGGGCAGTAGCGCCGCCGCCGGATCGCGGAATTGTCGTCGGTCGGTCGCGAGTCCTTAACCTGGGTGTCCTCGTGACCGCAAAATGGACAGCGCATTCTCTCCCCCTGTTGTCCTTTGCGCTCGCGTCAGTCTCGGTAAATTGGAAAGCGGGAACAAAGCGCGTGAACCTTGGCGCGGACCTGCGCCTCGACCTGGGCGTCGCCGTCCGGGCCGTGCTTGGCGATGCCGTCGAGCACGGCGGCAATCAGGTGGCCGACCTGGTGGAACTCTGCCACGCCGAAGCCACGAGTCGTACCGGCAGGCGACCCCAATCG
>JAEZHS010000006.1 GCA_023436825.1 Pseudomonadota bacterium
CCTACTCCAAGGCGGTGACCCTGATCGGCCCGCCGGGCTCGGGCCAGATCACCAAGATGATGAACCAGATGTGCATCGCCGGCATCGTCCAGGGCCTGGCCGAGGCGCTGAACCTGGGGCAGCGCTCTGGCCTCGACATGGAGAAGGTGATCAGCGCCATCTCCAAGGGCGCGGCGCAGAGCTGGCAGATGGAGAATCGCTGGAAGGCGATGGTCGAGGGCAAGTTCGAGTTCGGCTTCGCGGTCGACTGGATGCGCAAGGATCTCGGCATCGCCATGGCCGAGGGCAAGCGCGCTAAGGCTGCGATGCCGCTGGTGGCCCTGGTCGACCAGTTCTATGACCGCGTGCAGCAACGCGGTGGCGGACGCTGGGACACGTGCAGCCTGATCCAGCCCCTGCAGAAGCCGTAAAGGTGCAGCGATGAGTAGCTACAAGCTCTGGGGTCGCGCCGGCTGGGGCTCGACCATCGTCGAGGCGCAGCTCGTCTGGTACGGGCTGCCCTACACCTTCGAGCCGGTCGAGGACCTGTTCCGCACGCCCGACGCCGATGCCAAGCTGAAGAAGGTCAATCCGCTGGCCCAGGTGCCGACACTCGAGATGCCGGACGGCAGCGTCATGAGCGAGAGTGCGGCGATCACGCTGCTGCTCGCCGACATCACGGCAAAGGATTCCCTGGTGCCGCCGCCCAGCGCCAAGGAACGTGGAAAGTTCCTGCGCTGGCTGGTGTTCATCGTCGCCAACATCTATCCGACCTTCACTTACGCCGACGATCCGTCGCGCTTCGTGTCGGTCAGCGCCGCGCGCGATCCCTTCCGCGCCGCCACCGACGCCTATGCCCAGCGGCTGTGGCGCCAGATCGAGCACGAGGCCGGCAGCCCGTGGTTTTTAGGCGAGCGGTTCTCGGCGCTCGACATCTACATCGGCATCATGACGCGCTGGCGGCCCAAGCGCGGTTGGTTCGAGACCGAGACGCCGCACCTCTTCGCCATCGCCCGGCGCGCCGATCACGTACCCGAGCTCGCCGAGGTGTGGAAGCGCAACTTCCCGAGCGGTTGAGGCGCTTCATGCAGCGTCGCAGCCTCGTCGCACTTTCTCTCGGTGCGCTCGCCAGCCCCGCGCTCGTTTCCCGCGGATGGGCGCAAGCCAACTATCCCGACAAGCCCGTCACCATGGTGGTGCCGGCCCCGCCGGGCGGCGGCACCGATCTGGTCGCCCGCCTCTATTCCGATCTGTTGTCGCAGGAGCTCCGCCAGCAGGTGATCGTCGACAACAAGGGCGGCGGCAACGGCAATGTCGGCACCGCCATCGTCGCGCGCACCAAGCCCGATGGCTACACGCTGCTGATGCAGTACTCGGCCTACCATTCGGCCAACCCGGCGCTGATCAAGGAGCTGAACTGGAAGCCCGACGACTTCGCGGGCGTCGCCATGGGCGCGGTCGCGCCGCATGTCATCGTCATCGCGAAGAAAGTTCCGGCCGACGACCTCAAGAGCTTCATCGCCTACGCCAAGGCCAACCCGAACAAGCTCAACTACGCCTCGGTCGGCGCGGGCTCGGTGCCGCATCTCGGCGGCGTGCTCCTGAACAAGGCGGCCGCCATCGACGTCACCCACGTGCCCTACAAGGGCGCCGGGCCCGCCACCGCCGACCTGGTGGCGGGCCAGGTCGAGCTGATGGTGGTGACGCCGCCCTCGGTATCGGGCCATATCCGCAGCGGTGCGGTGAAAGCGCTGGCGCTGGCCAGCGACCAGCGCCATCCGGCGTTCGCCGACATCCCGACCGCAGCCGAAGCGGGCTTGCCGGGGTACAAGCTCGACGGCTGGTTCGCCCTGTTCGCGCCCGCCGGCACGCCGCAGCCCATCGTCGACAAGCTGAACGCCGCCATGCGCAAGATCGCGAAGACGGATGTCGTCAAGGAACGCGCCAACCAGCTCGGCACCGTACTCAAGGACTGGAGCCCGGCCGAGATGGACATGTTCGCCAAGAGCGAGGTCGCGGAGTGGGGCAAGGTGATCCGCGACAACAACATCACGATCGACTGACGCGGGCGATTGACATGGCTTGCGTTGGCATCGTCGGTGGACTGGGCGTCGGCGCCACGGTCGACTACTACAAGCGCATCACCGCGGCCTGCAAGGCGCGCAACGTCGTGCCCGACCTGGTGTTCGTCCACGCCGACGTCGATCGCGGCCAGGGCTACGTGCGCGACGGCAAGCTCGAGGCGCTGGCCGACTATCTCGCGGGCTTCATCGAACGGCTGGGTCGCGCCGGTGCCGAGGCTGCGGTGCTGCCGGCGGTGACGCCGCACATCTGCGTCAACGAACTGACGCCGCGTATAAAGCTGCCGCTGATCAACATCGTCGATTCCATCGGCTCCGAGCTTCGCAAGCGAAAGCTCAAGCGCGTGGCGCTGTTCGGCACGACCTTCACCATGCAGGGCAACCTGTGGGGGCAGCTTTCAGGAGTCGACATGGTGAAGCCGCAGCCCGACGAGATCGCCTTCGTCGGCAAGGCGTACCAGCGCATCCTCGACACCCAGCGCGGCGACGACGAGGACACCCAGGGCCTGCGCCGCCTTGCCGCCGAGCTGCAG
>JAEZHS010000396.1 GCA_023436825.1 Pseudomonadota bacterium
AAACCCCCACGCCGCCCCCGGCGCGCGCCCCCCCCGGTCCGGAAGACGATGACATGGAACTCTAGATGCTCGCCTTCCTCACCCAGCGGCTGCTGCAGATCATCCCGACGCTGATCCTGGTGTCGATGCTGATCTTCGGCCTACAGCAGCTCCTGCCGGGCGATCCGGCGCTGATCATGGCGGGCGAGGAGCGCGATCCCGCGGTGCTGGAGGAGATCCGCCAGCAGTACCGGCTGAACGAACCGATCCCCATCCAGTATTTCTACTGGATCAAGGGCGTGCTCTCCGGGAACCTGGGCGAATCGATGCGGCTCAAGGCATCAGTCGGCTCGCTGGTCGGTGAGAAGCTGCCGGTGACCCTGCAGCTCGCCGCAATGGCGATCGTGGTGGCGCTCGGCATCGGCATCCCGGCCGGCATCATCTCGGCGGTGAAGAAGGATACCGCCTGGGACTACGGCGCCAACATCTTCGCACTGTGGGGCATCAGCACGCCCAATTTCTGGCTGGGCATCCTGATGATCTTCCTGTTCTCGGTGACACTGGGCTGGCTGCCGGCTTCGGGCTACGTCCGGCTCGGCGAAGACTGGCGAGCCAGCCTCGCCACCACGGTGATGCCGGCCTTCGTGCTGGGCAACGCGATCGCCGCCATCCTGATGCGCCACACCCGCAGCGCCATGCTGCAGGCGATGGGAGCGGACTATGTACGCACCGCCCGAGCCAAGGGCCTCTACGAGCGCCGGGTGGTCCTGAAGCATGCGCTGCGCAACGCCATGACGCCGGTGATCACGCTGGGCGCGCTGGAGTTCGGCACATTGCTCTCGGGCGCGGTGTTGACCGAACAGATCTTCACCATCCCGGGCTTCGGCAAGCTGATCGTCGATGCCGTGTTCAATCGCGACTATGCCGTGGTGCAGGGCGTCGTGCTGGTGACGGCCACGACCTACATCGTGCTCAACCTGCTGGCCGACGTGGCTTACGTGCTGGTCAATCCGAGGCTGCGCGGATGACGACCACCGCCCTTCCCGACGTCACCGTCGCCGATGCCGGCGAGGAGAACCCGTGGGCGCGTGCCTGGCGGCGTCTGAAGCGCCGCAAAGGCGCCATGGTGGGTCTGGCCGTCGTGGTGCTGCTCGTGCTGGTGGCGATCCTTGCCCCCTGGGTAGCGCCCTACGATCCCACCGCGACGAGCTGGAGCCTGGTGCGCAAGGCGCCCTCGTGGGCCCACTGGATGGGCACCGACGAGGTCGGCCGCGACGTGCTGAGCCGGGTGATCTGGGGGGCTCGCGCCTCGCTCAGCGCCGGCCTGGTGTCGGTCGGCATTGCGCTCGGCGTCGGCGTGCCGCTCGGCCTGCTGGCCGGCTATGCCGGCGGCTGGATCGACTCCGTGCTGTCGCGCATCGTCGATGCCATGCTCGCCGTGCCGTTCCTGATCCTGGCGATCGCGCTGGCCGCCTTCCTCGGCCCCAGCCTGACCAACGCCATGATCGCGATCGGCGTCACCGCCACGCCGATCTTCGTGCGCCTGACGCGCGGCCAGACGCTGGCCGCCAAGGTCGAGGACTATGTCGAGGCGGCACGCGCCGTCGGCAATCCGCACTGGCGAATCGCGCTGCGCCATGTCCTGCCCAACATCGTGCCGCCGCTCCTGGTGCAGGCCTCGCTCGCCATCGCCGGCGCCATCATCGCCGAGGCGGCGCTCTCGTTCCTCGGGCTCGGCCAGCAGCCGCCGGCACCGTCCTGGGGCAGCATGCTGAATTCGGCCCAGCGCTTCATCGCCCAGGCGCCGTGGATGGCCTTCTGGCCGGGCTTCGCGATCTTCTTCGCCGTGCTGTCGTTCAACCTTTTAGGCGACGGCCTGCGCGACGCACTCGATCCACGGCATAAATAAGAGTCATGTTCCTCTCCCCTTGAGGGAGAGGAACACGAGAAGATGATCAGTTCGGCAGGCTGGTATCGACGTCGTCGAACGCCGCGACGCCCGATGTGAGCGTCGTCGCCCGTTCCTCGACGAGGAGCTGGGTCACGGCGAGGAAATGCACCAGTTCGCTGTCTTCCAGCCGCTCGGCCTGCTCGATCAGCTCGCGCACGCCGTGCCACACGCGGAACAGCGCCGCTGCCTTCTTCTTCCCGGACAATGGCTGGCGGCCACGACGCCGCCGAACATTGGGTTCAAGGACGATCTCGACCAACTCACCCCCCTGTTTTACACCGCCGCACCCGTCCGCCGACCTTCACCGGCGAACGGGTGGGCACAAAAGGTGTCGTGCCGCCCCAACTGGACCGCCGGCCGGCCGTTTCTCCCCCGAGCAACGGCATGACAGTCCGGCAATCCTACACGACACGCAGAGGAAGTGTACCGAAAGCATATCCCGCCTGGCCGGACGGGACGCCCCCTCCTCAGTTGGACGCGGTGCCCAGCGGCAGGCCCGAGGCATCGAGCTGGCCCTCGCGGCGCAGCACCACGGATTCCGGCGCTTCGACCTCGGGCAGCGGCTTGCTGGGATCGACCGCCCGAACGACCGCCACGATGCGCTTGTTGCCCGAGTTCGCATCCTCGGCCACCAGCCGGCGCCAACCCTGCTTTTCCCAGTACTTGACGTTGGCCGGCAGGACCTGGGCGTAGAGCATGTTGCAGCCGCGGCCCTCGGCCAGCTTGCGGGCTCGCTCGAGCAGGAGCTGCCCGATATTGTGGCCGCGGAAACGCTGGATGACGGCCAGCCGCTCGGGCATGGCGAACGACTGGAACCAGCGTACCCTGAGCGCGCCCACCGGCTCGTCGCCGACGGAGGCGATGATATGGGTGGCGCCGAAATCGTGGCCGTCGAACTCCTCGGAATACGGTACGTCCAACTCACCGATGAAGCAGGCAGCGCGCACCGCGAAGGCCTGCAACGAATCTTCCATGCGGATTGCGAGCTTGGTGGTGACCGTTTCGCCACCAATGGATTGCGTAATGCTCATTGTCTGTGTCCCCCTCAATTCGCGCGACGTTCGGTCCATTCTGCATGTGGATTGGAAGCCCCCCGATCCATCGACTGCTCCAGGATCCCCGGCATGTCGAGCTGGTCTTCAGGACGGTTCAGCACCATCGGATCGGTAACAACGGTCGGCCGGGTCTTTTCGTCGACCTCGATGTCGCAAGCGTAGGCTCCGTATTCGTGATCGGAGAAGTGGAAGGGCTTCACATCGACCTTGTGGAAGCCGCCGCGCTCGAATATCGGCCACAGCCGACGCTGACCATGCAGATATGCCTTGGTGTAGCCCTTCTTGCGACCGAGCTCGATAGCCCAGCGCAGGAGCGGCAGGAAGAGGCCCATCGAGCGGTAGCGCTTGAGAACGACGGCGCGTTCGAGCTTGATGAAGGTCGCGAACCAGCGCACGCGCAGCGACGCCGCAGGCTCGCCGTCGACGTACACGATGATGTGGCTCGCGGTGTAGTCGTTGCCGTCATACTCTTCGTGGTATGGGCAGTGCTGTTCGCCCATATAGACGGCAGCGCGCAGCATGTAGCACTGCATCAGTTCATCGGATGTCGATGCCACCTTCATAGTCACGACAGGATGGTTCGACATGGCCATCCTGGCAGTTTGAGATTCTGTCATGCTAAGCCCCCTCGGTCAGTACTCCGTTGTCGTTCCGAAAGCGCCGGCCCCCAGCCGTCACAACCGGACGATTTTCTGTCAGTTGCTCTAGAACGTCGGTCACCACCCCCGACGTCATGCCCTTCGCACCCTTGCGGATCGCCGTCGCCGACACGCCGTCGCGACGCAGGATGCGCCACGGATAGATCCATCCGCTCTCGTCGCAGATCTGCCGTATCCACATGCCGCCGAAGTCGGTGCCGTGCAGGCAATGCAATCGCACACCGGGATTGCGCCGCTTGATCTCGGCGACCACGCCGTGGAAGCCCTTGGTGTCGTAGATCTCGCGATAGAAGGCGAGTTCCACCTTGTCGCCCAGCCCTGCCTCGGCGACCGCAAGCTCGATCAGCGCCTGACGCGTGTCGGGCGGAAGGAACATGTTGCCGGTCGGCAGGTAGTCGACGTTCACGTCGGCCTTGTCCGTGGTCTCGTAGATCTGGAAGCCGTTCTCCAGCCGGCCGACCCGGAGCTGGCCCTTGCGAAACGCATCGGCATGCAGGCGCGGGATCAGCGTCGGATGGATGATCACCTTGTCCAGCCCGCGCTCGGCGATGGCGCGCCGCACGATCGTGAGATGGGTGTTGTGGAAGGGGTTGAACGTGCCGAAAAACACACCGATCCCGCCCTTCGGCGCCGCCACCGACCGGATGTCCGACAGAAGCCCCACGCCGAACAGCACCGCCCCGAGGCCGAAGCCGAGCATGAGGAATGCCTCGCGCACGAAGGGCAGGCCCGCCGTGCCGAGCGCGGTCAGCACGATGACGAACGACAGGCCGATCTGAACGTTTCGGTTGGCGTCGCCCACGCCGCGCGCAAACAGGTAGAGCGCAAGATACTGGATACCCTGGGAGGCCAGCGACGTGACGAGCGCGGCAGACGCAAAACCGCCCACCGACGCGATGCCGCCGCGGTCCAGAGCCCCACCCCACGTCATGATCCCGAATGCCGCCAGGTTGAATGCGTACTGGGGGATGAACCTCCCCAGCCGGCCAGCGGTAACGAAGCCGAACCGGTTGTTGGCCCACAGTTCGGCCTTGTTGCTGAGCTTGGCGTAGCTCGGGATGAAGATCCCGATAAAGACTGACACGCCGATCAGCGCGGCGTTAGTCCCGCTGCTATGCGCGTACGCATAGCTCAAATAGAAAAGCAGGCCCGTAAACGCCGCCATGCGCGTCGACGGGCTGCGCACGTAACGGGCGAACTTGCCGGCAAACGCCGACAACGTCGTCGATTTCCTGTCCGAGTCGATGGCGGCCACCCGAGCACCCTAGCCTCGTTACTACGCGTCAATCGGCCCACAAATCGCGGGCAAATCACGGATTGATTGACTAACGAATACGAGAGCTAGATTACGCAGTAGTCGTCTATGGCGAGGTGGCGAAAAAACTGCCTAATGCCCTATAATCGAGACAGAAACCGACATTTCCTCAATAATGGTGTTAAGATAAACCACGCGGTTTCTTTCAAGTAAACTTCAGTCCGGCACCCATATTGTATCGATTGTTACGATGGTCACGACACCCCCGCACAAGAGCAAGGTCCCGAACATTCTCGGAGACTGGGACGATGTACGTTTTTTCTTAGCGGTTGCAAAAACCGGCAGCTTTAGCGCTGCTGCAACGCAACTTAACACCAAACAGACCACAGTCGGCCGGCGCATCCAGGCGCTCGAGCGCCGGCTCGGCGCCAAGCTGTTCGACCGCCATCGCCACGGCATGGAGGTGACGCCGGCGGCCCGCGGGGTGCTGGTGCAGGCCGAGTCGATGATGACGAACGCCACGTCGATCGAGCGTCATCTCGCCGGCCTGGACCGCGAGATGGCCGGCATCGTGCGCATAGCCGCCACGGAAGGCATAGCGGCCAATTGGCTGGTGGCCCGGCTCGGCCAGCTGCGCCGCACGCATCCAGATATTGTCGTGCAGGTGATCGCAAGCGACCAGGTGCTCGACCTTGCCACGCGCCAGGCCGATCTCGCCATCCGCTTCTTCCGGCCGACGTCCAACCAGCTCGTCGCCGCACGCGTCGGCCAGGTCAACTTCTCGATCTTCGCCGCACCGTCCTACATCGAGCGCTATGGCCTGCCGCAGGACACTGACGATCTGCGGAACCATCACATCGTCGACCACACGACGCTGCACAGCCTGGCGGCGATGAAGCCGTGGAGCGAGATGGTCGAGCGCAGCACGTCGGTCGTGCTGCGCACCAACTCGTCCTACGCTGCCGTCGAAGCAGTCAAAGTCGGCTACGGCGTCTCCGTGTTTCCCGACTACGTCACCAAATCGTCGAACCTCGTCGCCGCCCCGATCGATCTCAAGATCGTTCGCGACATCTGGCTGGTGAGCCACGAGGAAACCAACAAGGGCGCCCGCATCCGGACGGTGATCGACTACGTGCGCGAGCAGTTCCGCCAGGACGAGCGCGAGTGGTTCTCGAGCACGGTGCGCGGCACGCCGATGGCGGCGGCCTGAGGCTCTTCCTTATGCTCCTTTCCCCCTTGGGGGAGAGGAGCATGAGCTACAAAACGGCCTTCAGCCGCTTGTAGATCGCCTCGATCTCGGCCTTGTCGCCGGGCTTGTATTCCCAGTTCAAAGCGACGCCATCGTCGGGCTGGCGCGGCATGATGTGGATATGGAGATGCGGCACGCTCTGGCCGGCGCCGGGGCCGTTGGCCTGCAAGAGGTTCACGCCGTTGGGCCTGAGCTCGCTGATCACCGCCTTGGCGACCTTCTGCGCGGTCGCGGCGACGGCGCCCAGCACATCGGTCGGGATGACGTCGACCGTGGGCCAATGCCCCTTGGCAACGGAAAGCGAATGGCCCGGGTTCACCGGGTTGATGTCCATGAAGGCAATGGTCTTGTCGTCTTCCAGGAGCTTGTAGCTCGGGATCTGGCCCGCAACGATCTTGCAGAAGATACAGTTGGCATCGGTCGGATGGCTCATCGTTTCCCCTCATTTCTTCGCAAGCATGGCGGCAAGCTCGCGCAGCCGCAGAAAGGGCTGAGCGCCGGCTGGCAGCGTGAGATCGAAGCCGAGACGGCCGAGGCTGGCAATGCCTTCGCGGCCAAAACGGTCGCGCAGCGACTCGGCGATCCAGCCTTCGCTCTGGCGGTGGCGGGCGACGACGAGGCGATTGTCGGCGGACAGGTGCTCGCGATGGGATTCGAGGACCGCGACGAGCTTGTCGATGCCTTCGCCGTTGCGCGAGGAGACCGCAAGCGTCCTGACCGGCCACTCGTCACCGGCCGTGGCCAGCGACAAGGCTCCTGCCACGTCGGCGCGCGCCCGTTCGGCGGCGCCGCCCAGGTCGGCTTTGGTGACGACGATCAGGTGGGGGATCTCGACGATGCCCGCCTTCATGAACTGCAGGGAATCGCCCGAGCCGGGCTGGACGCAGAACACGACGGTGTCGGCCACGCCCGCGACGTCGGTCTCCGACTGGCCGACGCCGACGGTCTCGATCAGCACACGATCGAACAGGGCGCGCATCAGCACCATGGCGGCCAGCGTCTGGTCGGCGAGGCCGCCAAGCCGGTCGCGCGCCGCCATCGAGCGCACGAAGCTGCCCTCGTCGGCGCTGTCATGGACGATGCGCACGCGATCGCCCAGCAACGCGCCGCCGCTCGACTTGGAGGAAGGATCGACCGCGATCACGCCCACGGTGTTCCCTGCCTTGCGCCAGGCCGCGACCAGCGCCGCGCACAGCGAGGACTTGCCGACGCCCGGCGGTCCGGTGACGCCCACGACGTGCGCCTTGGGTTTGCGCCAGGCAGCATCGAGCAACGCCTGCGCCTTTTCGCTCTCGGGATCGCGCTCCAAGTCGGCAAGCGCGGCCGCCAGGGCCCGCTTGCCGCCCTCACGAAGCGCCGAAAGCGTCATTCCGTCTTGAGCGGGCCGCCGAGCGCCGCCTGGGCGGCAGCCAGCCGAGCGATCGGCACGCGGAACGGCGAGCATGAGACGTAGTCGAGGCCCGCCTTGTGGCAGAAGAACACCGAGGCCGGGTCGCCGCCATGCTCGCCGCAGATGCCGAGCTTCAGGTTGTTGCGCACCTTGCGGCCACGCTCGCGGGCGATCTCGATCAGTTCGCCCACACCCTCGACGTCGAGCGAGGAGAAGGGATCGTGCTCGAGGATGCCGCGCTGCTGGTACTTCTCGAGGAACGAGGCCGAATCGTCACGGCTGAGGCCGAACGTGGTCTGGGTCAGGTCGTTGGTGCCGAAGCTGAAGAAGTCGGCCGATTCGGCGATCTCGCCCGCGCGCAGCGCGGCGCGCGGCAACTCGATCATGGTGCCGACCAAATAGTCGAGCTTCTCGCCCGAGAGCTGGCTCACCTCGGCCGCGACCTGGTCGACCACGGCCTTCATCAGCTCGAGCTCCTTACGGGTGGCGACCAGCGGGATCATGATCTCCGGCGTCACCGACTTGCCGTTCTTCTTCTGCACCTCGGCGACGGCCTCGAAGATGGCGCGGGCCTGCATCTCGTAGATTTCCGGGTAGGAGATGCCGAGCCGCACGCCGCGATGGCCGAGCATGGGATTGAATTCGTGCAGCTTGTGGGCGCGCGCCTCGATCTCGGCGACGTCGACGCCGAGATCCTTGGCCACGACCTCCATGTCGGCGTCGGTCTTGGGCAGGAACTCGTGCAGTGGCGGATCGAGCAGGCGGATCGTGACCGGCAGGCCCGCCATGATCTCGAACAGCTCGACGAAGTCCTCGCGCTGCATGGGCTGGATCTTGGCGAGCGCGGCTCGCCGCGTCTTCTCGTCGTCGGCCAGGATCATCTGGCGCACCGCGACGATGCGGTCGCCCTCGAAGAACATGTGCTCGGTACGGCAGAGGCCGATGCCTTCGGCGCCGAACTTGCGCGCCGTGGCGGCGTCGGCCGGCGTTTCTGCATTGGCGCGCACGCCCAGGCGCCGGACCTCGTCGGCCCAGACCATCAGCTCGGCGAAGTCGCCCGACAGCTCGGGCTGCACGGTGGGCACGACGCCCAGCATGATCTCGCCGGTGCCGCCGTCGAGGGTGATGAACTCGCCCGCTTTCACCGTCGTGCCGCGCACCGAGAGCGTGCCGGCGCGGCCGTCGATGCGGACGTCGCCGGCGCCGGCCACGCAGGGCTTGCCCATGCCGCGCGCCACCACGGCGGCGTGGCTGGTCATGCCGCCGGTCGAGGTCAAGATGCCCTCGGCGGCATGCATGCCGTGGATGTCCTCGGGGCTGGTCTCGCGCCGCACCAGGATCACCTTCTCGCCGGCGCGCGCCTGCTTCTCGGCGTCGTCGGCGGTGAACACGACCTTGCCCGAGGCCGCACCGGGTGAGGCCGGCAGGCCCTTGGCGATCACCTTGCGCTCGGCCTTGGGATCGAGCGTCGGATGCAGGAGTTGGTCGAGCGAGGACGGCACGATGCGCGCCACGGCCTCCTTCTTGTCGATGAGGCCCTCGCGCACCATGTCGACGGCGATCTTGAGCGCGGCCTTGGCGGTGCGCTTGCCGTTGCGTGTCTGCAGCATGTAGAGCTTGCCGCGCTGGACGGTGAACTCGATGTCCTGCATGTCGCTGTAGTGCGTCTCGAGCTTGCGACGCACTTCGGCGAGCTGCTTGAAGACCTCGGGCATCACCTCCTCCATGGCGGGCGCATCGGACTTCTGCGCCTCCTTGCCCTGGACCGTGAGATGCTGCGGCGTGCGGATGCCCGCGACCACGTCCTCGCCTTGCGCATTCACCAGGTACTCGCCGTAGAAGAGATTGGTGCCGGTCGAGGGATCGCGCGTGAAGGCGACGCCGGTGGCGCAGTCCTCGCCCATGTTGCCGAAAACCATGGCCTGCACGTTGACGGCGGTGCCCAAGCTCTCGGGGATCGAATGCCGGCGGCGGTAGGTGATGGCGCGCTGGTTCATCCACGACCCGAACACCGCGCCGATGGCGCCCCACAGCTGCTCGCGCGGCTCCTGAGGGAACGGCTTGCCGGTGCGCTTCTCGACGATCTTCTTGTAGTCGCCGACCACCGAGCGCCAGTCGTCGGCCTTGAGGTCGGTGTCCATGTGGACGCCGAGATCCTCCTTCTTGAGCTCCAGCGCCTCCTCGAAATAGTGGTGCCCGACATCGAGCACGACGTTGGAGTACATCTGGATGAAGCGGCGGTAGCTGTCCCAGGCGAAACGGTCGTCGCCCGAGGACTTGCCGAGCCCGAGCACAGTGCGGTCGTTGAGGCCGAGATTGAGGACCGTGTCCATCATGCCCGGCATCGAGGCGCGCGCGCCGGAGCGCACAGAGACCAGCAAAGGATTGTTGGGGTCGCCGAACTTGGTGCCGACCACGGCTTCGACCTTCGCCAGCGCCTTCTCGACCTCGTCCTTCAGTTCGCCGGGATAGGCGTTGCCGTTGGCGTAGTACCAGGTGCAGACCTCGGTGGTGATGGTGAAGCCCGGCGGCACCGGCAAGCCGAGGCTCGACATTTCCGCGAGGTTGGCGCCCTTGCCGCCCAAGAGATTGCGCATGTCGGCGCGGCCCTCGGCCTTGCCGTCGCCAAAACTGTAGACCCACTTGGCCATTCTCAGCCCTCGATCCTGGAGAAATCGGCCACCGAATCCATGGTGACGCGTATCTGGTTGAGCAATTTCAGTCTGTTCAGCCGCAAATCGGGTTTCTCAGCAACATTGACTGTGACCTTTTCGAAGAAAGCGTCGATGGGTCCGCGCAAATCGGCAAAGGCATTCATCGCGCCGGCGAAATCCTCGCGTTGCAACGCAGATTTCACAAGACGCTCGACCTCGGCCAAAGCAGAAGCAACGGCTTTCTCTTCAGCTTGTTCCATCAACCCTGCATCGGGCGCACCGGCGATCTTCGCGCTGAGGGTCTTGTCCTTCCTCTCCTCGGCCCGCACGATATTTGCCGCGCGGCCATAGGCGGTCAGCAAATTCTTTCCGGCCTCCGAGCCGAGGAACGACTGCACTGCTTCGACCCGCGCCAGCAGGCGCACAAGATCGTCCTCGCCGCCCAGGGCGAACACCGCATCGACGACGTCGTGGCGCACGCCCTTCTCCCGCATCTGCACCTTCAGGCGGTCGGCGAAGAAGGCCATGAGATCCTCGGCATTGAAGAATTTCCCGAGTGGCAAGCGGATGCCGTTCTCGACGACGATGCGGATGATGCCGAGTGCGGCGCGGCGCAGCGCAAAGGGATCGCGCGAACCTGTCGGTTTCTCGCCGATCGACCAGAAGCTGGTGAGCGTATCGAGCTTGTCGGCCAACGCGACCACGATGGAGACCGGCGCGCTCGGGCAACGGTCGTTGGGACCCGCGGGCGCATAGTGATCGCCAATGGCATCGGCGATGGCGCCCGGAAGCTTCTCTTCAAGCGCGTAGTAGCGGCCCATGATGCCCTGAAGCTCGGGGAACTCGCCGACCATGCCGGTCCGCAAGTCGGCCTTGCAGAGGTGCGCCGCCAGGATCGCATGGGCGAGGTCGGCGCCCGCAACGTGGGGGGCGATCTTGTCGGCCATGATCTCGATGCGCGCGACGCGATCGGCCTGGGTGCCGAGCTTGGCATGAAAGACCATGTCCTTGAGCGCCGGCAGCCGCTCCTCCAGCCGGACCTTGCGGTCCTGGTCCCAGAAGAACTTGGCATCGGACAGGCGCGAGCGCAGCACGCGCTCGTTGCCGTCGACGATCGTCTTGCCGCCATCCCGAGCGACGTTGTTGGCCACGACGACGAAGCGATTGGCGAGCGCGCCGGTCTTGGTGTTGGTCGTGAAGTAGCGCTGATGCGTCTTCATCGACACGATCAGGACCTCGGGCGGAACATCCATGAACCGCGAATCGATGGTGCCCAGCAGCGGCACCGGCCATTCGACCAGTCCCGCCACCTCTTCGAGCAGGCCGTCATCGTGCCTGAGCGCGACCTGCGCCTCGGCGCAGAGTTTCTCGGCGCCTTCCAGAACGATCTTCTTGCGCTCGGCCGGATCCAGCACCACGTGCGCGGCCCTGAGCTTGGCGACGTAGTCTTCGAAGCCCGAGACCTTGATGGTGCCCTTGCTGAGAAAGCGATGGCCGCGCGTGGTATCGCCGAACCCGATCGGCGCCATCTGGCCGCCCGGCGCCACCTCGCCCGCCAGCACCGTGCCGTCGAACAGGGCGACGATGGACTGCAACGGGCGGACCCAGGTCATGGTCCCGCTGCCCCACCTCATCGACTTGGGCCACGGCAGCGCCTTCATGGCGGCCTCGATGATGGCGGGCAGCGCTTCGGCCGTCGGCCCACCCTTCTTGCGGATCACGGCGAACCAGAACTCACCCTTGCCGGTGTCGCGCTTCTCGGCCTGATCGAGCGAGGCAAGGCCCGCGGCCTTGAGGAAGCCTTGGACCGCCTGCTCGGGCGCCCCGACGCGCGGCCCGCGCCGCTCCTCGCTGACATCGGCGCGCGCCGTTGGCAGGCCCTCGACCACCAGCGTGAGGCGTCGCGGCGTCGCGAAGGCGCGAGCATCCTTGAATTCCAGGCCGGCAGCCTTCAGCCCGTCGCTCACCAGACGTTTGAGATCATCCGCGGCGCGCGCCTGCATGCGCGCGGGAATCTCTTCGCTCAGAAGCTCGAGAAGCAGCTCAGCCATTTCAAGCCGCTTCCTTCTTCTGGGTGACGAGCCACGCCTCGCAGCACGCCTTGGCGAGCTCGCGCACACGCAGGATATAGCTCTGCCGCTCGGTGACACTGATCACGCCGCGCGCGTCCAGGAGATTGAAGCAGTGCGAGGCCTTGATGCACTGCTCGTACGCGGGCAACGGCAGCTTGCGTTCGATCAGCCGGCCGCATTCCTTCTCGGCGTCGGCGAAGTGGCGGAACAGCATGTCGGTATCGGCGTGCTCGAAATTGTAGGCCGACTGCTCGCGCTCGTTCTGCAGGAACACGTCACCGTAGGTGAGCGGCACTTCCGAGTCCGCGCGATTGAACGGCAGGTCGTAGATCGACTTCTTGTCGAAGAGATACATCGCCAGCCGTTCCAGGCCGTAGGTGATCTCGCCCGAGACCAGGTCGACGTCGATGCCGCCAACCTGCTGGAAGTAGGTGAACTGGCTGATCTCCGAGCCGTCGCACCACACTTCCCAGCCCAAGCCCCAGGCGCCGAGCGTCGGGCTTTCCCAGTCGTCTTCGACGAATCGGATGTCGTGCAGGGAAGTGTCGATGCCGATCGCCTCCAGCGAGCCGAGATAGCGCTCGAGGATGTCAGGCGGCGACGGCTTCAGGATAGCCTGGAACTGGTAGTAATGCTGAAGGCGCATGGGATTGTCGCCGTAGCGTCCGTCCGTCGGCCGGCGCGACGGCTGCACGTAAGCCGCGTACCAGGCCTTCGGCCCCAGGGCGCGCAAGGTCGTGGCGGTGTGGAAGGTACCCGCGCCCATCTCCATGTCGAACGGCTGCAGGATCAGGCAGCCCTGGCGCGCCCAATAATCCTGTAGGGTCAGAATGAGTTCCTGGAAGCACGTCGGCTTGAGGCGTGCTGAGGGTTCGGACACCGGTATACCCCGAAGCTCAGAAGGCCTT
This sequence comes from Pseudomonadota bacterium, assembly GCA_023436825.1. The sequence goes on from JAEZHS010000396.1 coordinate 13,173, forward strand.
TTGTTTCTACGACTTAAGGCCGTTGTTGCGGTGCGGCAAAATAGGTGCCACCCCAAGGCCGGTCAACTCCGCCGACCGGGTCGATCCGGACTGCGGCCCTATGACTGTGGACGCGGCTGGGGACGGCCGCACTGGCCGCATTTTTCGGCACTGGCAGGATTATAGGCACCGCAGCCGGCGCACTGGACGGTCTCTTGGATGGCGACCTTGCGGGTCGCCAGGGGCTCCGATCGTGGGGGCGGAGGTGGCGGCGCAGGGCGTGCAGGTTCGTCGGGCTTGCCGACGAAGCGGTCGAACAGGCCCTTCCAGCGGGAAAAGGTCTTCCACGCAGCGTAAACCGCGACGCCGAACAGGATGATCTTGAGCAGAAATCCCATGCGGCCATTTGAGGTCCCTGCAACTTTCGGTCAAGCGCGCTATATCCTGCCGTCATGAATGGAAGTGGAGAGGCGCCGCTCGACCTGTTCGTCGTGGGCGGCGGGATCAACGGCGCGGGCATCGCCTGCGACGCGGTGGGGCGGGCACTCAAGGTCGGGCTGTGCGAGATGCATGACTTCGCCAGTCACACCTCCTCGGCTTCGACCAAGCTGATCCATGGCGGCCTGCGCTATCTGGAGCACTACGAGTTCCGGCTGGTGCGCGAGGCCCTGCAGGAGCGCGAGGTGCTTCTGGCCAAGGCGCCGCACCTCACCTTCCCGCTGCGCTTCGTGCTGCCGCACGAACCGCATCTCCGGCCGCGCTGGATGCTGCGGCTCGGCCTGTTCCTCTACGATCATCTCGACTGGCACATGACCCTGCCCAAGTCGATCGCGGTCGACCTGCCGAGCTCGAAGTTCGGGGCGGGACTGAAGCCTGGCTTCAAGAACGGCTTCGTCTATTCTGACGCCTGGGTCGACGACGCCCGGCTGGTGATCGCCAATCTCATGTCGGCACGCGGGATGGGCGCGCGCATCTATGCCCGCCATCGCTGCACGTCGGCGCGGCGCAGCGACGACGGCAAGTTGTGGAACATCGAGCTCAGCGCTCCTGGCGGTGCCACGGTGAAGCTTCAGGCGCGCGGCTTGGTCAATGCCACGGGGCCCTGGGTAAAGCATTTCCTCGACGAGCAGACGCGGATCAGGACCAACAAGCGCGTGCGCCTGATCAAGGGCAGCCATATCATCGTGCCGCGACTCTACGATGGCGATCACGCCTTCATCCTGCAGAACAAGGATGGGCGCATCGTCTTCATCATCCCCTACGAGCGCTCCTTCTCCGTGATCGGCACCACCGACATCCCCGTCGAATCGAGCGACAAGAAGTCCGTCTGCACCCAGGAAGAGATCGACTATCTCTGCGAGATCGCCAGCTACTACATGGCAAAGCCGGTACGGCCGGCCGACGTGGTGTGGACCTATTCCGGCGTGCGCCCCCTGTTCGACGACGGCGACGACAATCCCTCGGCGGTGACGCGCGACTATCACCTCGAGATCGACGGCGCGGTGGGGACGGCGCCGCTGCTGTCGGTGTTCGGCGGCAAGATCACGACCTACCGGCGGCTGGCCGAACATGCCTTGCGCGACCTCGCGCCGTACTATCCGCATATGGGCGTGGAATGGACGGCCGGCCGGGCGCTGGCCGGCGGCGAGCTCGCCGATGCGCCGACCTTCGAGCAGGCCTTCGACAACTTCGTGAACTCAGCGGCCGTCGTGAAGCCCGGCCTGCCGAAGGACCTGCTGCGCGTGCTGGCGCGGCGGCACGGGGTGGCCATCGACGAGCTGTTGGAAGGGGTCAAGACCGTGGCCGATCTCGGTCGGCATTTCGGCGGCCATCTCTACGAGCTCGAGGTGCGCTACCTGGTGAGCGACGAATGGGCGGTCGAGGCCGACGACGTGCTGTGGCGGCGGACCAAGGAAGGCCTTCACATGACCCAGGCCGAGCGCGAGCGTTTCGCGCGCTGGCTTGCCGAGCTTCGGCCAAACTCTGCATAGCTGTACGATACCGAGAGATGATGGGAGCCCGGCCGCATGAATATCTCCACTCTGCAAATGGTGGCCCTGATGGCGGGCGGCCTGGCGATCATCGTCGGCCTTACGATTGCAACGACCAGCAAGTCACGCCTGGTCAAGGCCGGCGGCTACGCCTTGACCGCGGCATTGATCGTCGCTGTCGCTGTAGCCGTGTTCACGACGCCAACCGACGACCCGGAAACTGGCCGAGCCGAGAGCATCGTCAGCCTCCTGCTTCTCGCTGCCGCCGGCTGGGTGGGACTGAACGCCGTCCGGGCCTACCGACGCAAATGACAGTCCCCGAACTTTACATAACTTAACACATCACCTGGGCACGCCGGCCGCGCAGCGCGCGTATCATCGCTGCAGTCTGCGTAATCCGGTGAGGTCCCACGATGTCGTTCCGCCGCCCCCTGCTTCTGGCCGCCGCCCCTTCTGCCCTGATTGTCGCACTGATGGCCGGCCTCGTCCTGGCGATGCCCGCTTCGGCGGCTGTCGGCAGCGTCTTAGACGACGACATGCTTGAATTGGCCCAAGCCACGCCGCCGACGCCCCCCGCCGCCGGCCCCGACCGGCGCGACCGCGCCGCCTTCAATCCCAAGGCGTTCTGCCTGGACCGCGTCGCCCGGCGCGCGGGCAACCGCACCTATCTCAAGATCAAGCTCGACCTGAAGCCCGACCAGATGACGGCCTGGGATGCCTTCGCCAAGGCGTCGGACGCCGCTGACGTCAAGGACACTGCGCGCTGCAATGCGTTGCCGTCGGAGATGAAGGAGCAGCCGAACTACGTCGATCGGCTGGGCATGGAAGAGGCCTACATGAAGGCACGCGTCGAGCGCATCGAGGCGGTGAAGCCCAGCCTCGTGGCGCTCTACAACACCCTGTCGCCCGAGCAGAAGGCGGCGCTCGACCGGCCGCGCCCGATGGGCGGCATGATGGGACATCGCCACGGCGGACAGCGTTAAGCATTCTTGCCGGACCGCGCGCCTCCAGGCCCGCATCATGATCATGAGCGGGCCTGGAG
>JAEZHS010000061.1 GCA_023436825.1 Pseudomonadota bacterium
ACGGCGTGCGCGAGCCGCAGAACCGCCGCGTCGAGATCGTCATCCAGTAGCGACCACATCTCGTCGAATGACAGGGGCGGCCAACATGGCCGCCCTTCGTTTTTTGTGGAGGAGGAAGGACCAGAAGGTTCAGGCGCTGGCGCAGGCGATGCTCAAGGCGGAGAGGGCCGGCCCCATATGGTGCGACTCTTCCCCGATGCGGCAAGCGAACAGCGTCTGGTTCGCCGTCGAGACCCACGAGAACTGAGGCCGTTGCTATCTCGAATGGACCACCTCAAGACGCATAGTAAGCTTGGCTTCTGATTCGCCGCCTGACGGCGGCGGGCGCGGACGGCGCTGCGCGACACAGGGGGCTCCGCGCCGCCCGCGCCCACGATCTACATTGCCTTTTTGCTGAACTTAACGCCCATACCTCTTTGCCAGGGCGGATTGCACTGATCCGACGTCCGGCAACCTGTAACAGCAATTGGCTTTGACACCCCATTTCCGGCCCCGTACAAGCGGCTTTGCCGGGTGGGGCCCGGCTTTCCATATGCGTCGAGTCAAAAAAGGGGCAGGGTATGCACGACGAGGTGGGGGCTCTCGCGCGCGACCAACATCATGGGACGGTACCGGAGCCGGTGGCTTCGATCGTCGGCCGTTTCCGCGCTCATCAGGCAACCATCGGCATCATGGGGCTAGGCTATGTCGGCCTGCCGCTCGCCTGTACCATCGCGAGAAAAGGCTTCTCGGTGCTGGGCTTCGACATCGACGTCAGCAAGGTCGATCAGATCAATGCCGGTACCTCCTATATCGGCCATATCAGCAGCGATGAAATCGTTGAGATGCGTAAGACCGGCCGCTTCGCGGCGACCGGCGATTTTTCGCGCTTAGGCGAAGTCGACGCCATCATTCTTTGCGTGCCGACACCCTTGACTAGGCATCGTGAGCCTGATCTGACGTACGTGACCCAGACGACCGAATCGATTGCGCCGCACCTCAGGCGCGGCCATCTGGTCGTTCTCGAATCGACGACTTATCCCGGCACCACGCGCGACGTGCTGCGCCCGATCCTGGAGCGCGGCGGTCTGCGTTCGGGACGCGATTTCTTTCTGGCCTACTCGCCGGAGCGAGAAGACCCGGGCAACCCCCAGTTCTCGACGGCCGCGATTCCGAAGGTTGTCGGCGGGGAGGGCCCGGAGGCGCTGCAGCTCGCCTGTGCGCTGTACGACGAGGTGGTTGCGCGCACCGTGCCGGTGACGTCACTGGAAGCGGCTGAAGCGGTGAAGCTGACCGAGAACATCTTCCGCTCGGTCAACATCGCCCTCGCGAACGAGCTCAAGACGGTATACGAGGCGATGGGCATCGACGTCTGGGAAGTCATCGAGGCGGCCAAGAGCAAGCCGTTCGGCTACATGCCGTTCTATCCCGGCCCGGGTCTGGGCGGGCACTGCATCCCGATCGACCCCTTCTATCTCACCTGGAAGGCGCGCGAGTACGGCGTCGTCACCCGCTTCTTCGAGCTGGCGGGCGAGATCAACACCGCCATGCCGCAGCGTGTGGTGGACCGCACGATCGAGGCCCTCAACGAGCGGCAGCGCAAGGCGTCCAAGGGCGCGCGCGTGCTGGTCGTCGGCATCGCCTACAAGAAGAACGTCGACGACACCCGCGAGAGCCCGGCCTTCAAGATCATCGAGTTGCTCGAGAAGCGCGGCGCGGAAGTCTCGTTCTACGATCCGATCGTCGCCGAGATCATGCCGAGCCGCGAGCATCCGGAGTTCGCCGGCCGGCGCTCGGTCGAGTTCACCGAGGCGGCGATCTCCGCCTTCGATGCCGTGGTCATCTGCACCGATCACGATTCCATCGACTACCGCCGCCTGGTTGACTGGTCGCGCCTGGTCGTCGATACCCGAAACGCCTGCGTCCGCCACGAAATCGCTGCCGAGCACGTCGTCAAGGCGTGACCGACGGGACCGTGCGGGTGTTCGAATACCGGCCGAGCAAAGTGGATTGGCGATGCGCTATTTGATCACGGGAACTGCCGGGTTCGTCGGTTTTCATCTCGCCAACCGGCTGCTGCGAGGGGGAAACGAAGTACTCGGTATCGATGGCATGACGCCGTACTACGACGTCAAGCTGAAGGAAAACCGCCACTTTCAACTCGAAAAGCTCGGCTCGTTTCGCCCCCACATCTGCATGCTGGAGGATGCCGACCGGCTGCTGGACGCTGCGCGGGACTTCAAGCCCGAGATGGTGGTCCACCTCGCGGCGCAGGCGGGCGTCCGCTACAGCCTCGAGCATCCCCGGGCCTATATCGATTCGAACGTCATCGGCACCTTCAATGTCATCGAGCTTTGCCGCGAGCTCAAGCCGTGCCATCTCGTGATTGCCTCGACGAGCTCCGTCTACGGAGCGAGCACGGATTTCCCGCTCGCCGAGACGGCGCGAGCCGACCATCCGCTGACGATCTATTCCGCCTCGAAGAAGTCGGCCGAGGCCATCGCGCACTGCTACGCCCACCTGTGGGATATTCCCACGACGGTGTTTCGCTTCTTCAGCGCCTATGGTCCGTGGGGACGTCCGGACATGGCGTTGTTCAAGTTCGTGGAGAACATGCTCGCCGGGCGTCCCATCGACGTCTACAACCACGGCAAGATGGAGCGCGACTTCACCTACATCGACGACCTGGTGGAATCGATCGTTCGGCTGTGCGCCCGGCCGCCTGTGCGCGGCGAGAAGCGACTGGTGGCAACCGATTCGACCAGTGCCGTCGGGCCATACCGCATCGTCAATATCGGTGGCGGCAATCCGGTGAGCCTGCTGACCTTCATCGAGGAGATCGAGCGTGCGCTGGGCCGTAAGGCCGAGCGTAACTACATGGGCATGCAGACGGGCGATGTCGTGCGCACGGAGGCCTCGACGGAACTTCTGGAGGCTCTGATCGGTTTCCGGCCGGCCACCCCGGTGTCAGTTGGCGTCGCCGAGTTCGTGCGTTGGTATCGCGAGTACTACCGAGTCTAGGTGCGGTGGCCGCCATGGCACCGGAATGCGGCCGGAGATAGATGCTCCCCCTCCCCATGTCCAACTTCGCCGCGTCGCGGCGATGGCGGAGGGCCGAATTGCCTGGATCGCTCCGTGATGACGCGGCTCTCGATCCCATTCGCGCCTCCATCGAGCGCGGCATTGCCGCGGGCAGGGGGAGATACCGCCCGTCACGAGCGGTGCGCTTGCGTGCCCGGGCAATCCGCGAACAGGCGCGGGTCTCGATGGATCCGAAGGACGCTGTTTGCGAGCTTCTCCGCTTTGTGAACCACTACCCCAACGTCGAGGAATTCCAGATCATCGTGGCGCAGCTGCTGGCAGAGATGGACGACGAGCGGTCGCTTAGCGCCTGGCTCGGTGTCAGCGTCCGGTTTCCAGCCTCGATGCATGCTTTCGACAAGCTCATCAAGCAAATACAGCGCTTCAAGGGCACCGTGGCCGCTCGTGCGGTCGTCCAGGCCCGCTTTCCGCGCCTGCCCAGGCAGTTCGACCAGTTGCTCGTCTATGCCGAAGCCTGCGAAGCCGCTGGTGAATCGGATCATGCCAAGGCGGCCTTCGCTCGACTGTCAGATATCTTCGCGAGGCGTCGCGACTCCTGGCTACTTGCCTCAGCATGGCTGGAAGAGGAATTCGGTGCCCACCGCAGCGCTGTGATTCTGCTTCGCCGGCTCGCGGCGGGCTCCGGCCTTGGTCCCCCGTTGATCGGCGAAGACAAGCAGGTCCACTCCGTCATCGGTGACATCGCTCGCAATGGACCGTCTTCCGTTGACGGCACTTCCGTGGCCTCAGTCAAAGTGCTGGACGCGCTGTTCGACCGGGTACTGGAGCAGCGCCGGGCCAGGCCGCCATTGCCCGCTCGCAGGGCGGGTCCGCTCGTGCTGCTCACCGGATCGCTCGGGGCAGGCGGCGCGGAACGCCAACTGGTGACGACCGCCATAGGTTTGAAGACCATGACCAGGGAGCGGCGAACGCTGGCTGATGGTCTGGCGCTGGATACAGTAGATGTGGTCGCGAGGGCGCTGGACGATCGCGAGGACGGCGCGTTCTATCTCGCTGACCTGCGACAGGCCGGGGTGCCTGTGCAGTCCTATCGCGAGTGGCGGGATTTTGCCGGCGATCTTGCGACATCGGCGGTACGTCCCGCGCTGCGCGCTCTTGGTTTCCTGCCATGGTCCACGGCCGAGGCGGTGATAAAGCTGACCGACCGGCTGCGCGCCATGAGGCCGGAGATGGTCCATATTTGGCAGGATGGGCTGGTCTATGCGACGGGTCTCGCCGCGCTCCTGGCCGGCGTTCCCCGTATCGTGCTCAGTGGCCGATCGACGCCGCCGCCCGATCGGCGAGAACGCTACCTCGTCGAGTACGACGTCATCTACAAATCCCTTCTGCAGGCGCCAGGCGTCAGGCTCTCGGTCAATTCCAACTACGCCGCGGCGCGATACGGGAAGTGGTTGGGCATCGATCCCGGGGAGATCGCGGTCATACCGAACGGCGTGGCCCCTCTGGCAACCGAGGGCGACGCCGACTCCGAACAAGCCTTCCGGGCCTTCATGGAGCGCACCTCCCCGGGTACTCTGACGCTCGGTGCGGTGATGCGCCTTGACGAGGTCAAGCGGCCGCTATTGTGGATCGACGCGGCTGCCGCGGTCGCCGCCAGGGTTCCGGGCGCGCGTTTCATCCTCGTCGGCGGCGGCCCCTTCCGAAAGCGCGTGGAGAAGCGCGCAAAGGCGTTGGGCATCGCGGCCAGATGCCTCTTTGTCGGCAGGTCCGCTTTCGTTGGATACTGGCTTTCGAAGATGGATGCCCTGATGCTTCTGTCCGAGCACGAAGGCCTGCCCAATGCCCTGATCGAGGCGCAATTGGCGGGCGTGCCCGTGGTCGCTACTGCCGCAGGCGGTACGCCAGAGGCGGTGAAGGCGGGCACGACCGGGATGCTTGCCGCGGTGCACGCCTCGCCGGCAGAGGTGGCGGATGTCGTCGTCAGCCTGGCCGCGCAGCCGGAGCGTTTGAAGCGCATGGGTCGCGAGGCTAGCGCCTGGGCTAGGGAAGCCTTTCCGGTAGAACGGATGTTGTCGAATACGCTGAAGGTCTACGCTGCCACGGAATCCGAGCGAGCTTGCCGGGGAGGTGGCGTTTGGATGAGGCAGTCGTGATGGCCGACATCAGCGCTTCCTCGACATGGCATCTTTGGGCCGAAGTCGTGCGCTCCCAGGTGCGGGTTGTCGGTGCCCTGGTCAGGCGCGAGATGCGCGCCCACTTCGGCGAGTCCCGCATCGGTTATCTCTGGGCGATCATCGAGCCGATCCTGCACCTTGCCAGCTTCGTCGTGATCCTGATCATGCTGCTAAGGCGGCATGCCCCGATGGGGAACAATTCAACGTTATTTGTGATGACGGCAGTGTTGCCGTACTTCCTCTACGCCAAGCTCGCCAACTATGTTGGTGGTTCCGTCGAGGCCAACAGGGCCCTGTTCAATCTGCCGCCGGTCAAACCGCTCGACGTTGTGCTTGCCCGGACGATCCTCGAGACCGCGACGTATCTTGTTGTGGGCTTCCTTCTGGTGGTCGCCCTCGTGCTGGGGGGCGTCAGCGAGGCGGTGCCGGCCCATCCGCTGCAGCTTGCGGCAGCGATCTCCGTGGTGGTGATGTTCGGAATGGGCTTCGGCATGATCAACGTTGTCATTCGCGTCTTCATTGCGAATTGGCTGACTGTTTTCTCGTTGATCACTAGTCCCCTCTATCTGTTGTCCGGCATCTGGTGGCTACCCGAGCAGGTGCCGCAACCTTTCCGCGACTATCTCCTGTACAATCCGCTCATGCACTTCGTGATGTGGGCCCGGGTAGGATTTTATCGTGACTACAATCCAGAATATCTGGACCGTCCATACGCGGTCGCATGGGCGCTGGGCGCGTTTGTTGTGGGCCTCGCTCTTCTGCGCCTCGGCCGTCGGAAAGTCCTGGAGCCGACGTGATCATCTTCGAGGATGTCCGTAAGAGTTATCCGACGCGCCACGGGCGCAAGGTCATAATCGATGGCCTTAACCTGGTGCTCGACACGAGTAAGAACATCGGCATCCTTGGCCTGAACGGATCAGGCAAGTCGACGATGCTACGCCTCATTGGCGGGGTTGAGCTGCCGGAGCGGGGCCGTATCCGGCGTACGTCGACCATCTCCTTCCCCCTTGGTTACAGCGGATGCTTCGCGGGCAACATGAGCGGCCGGGAGAACGCGGCCTTCGTAGCCCGCGTCTATGGCTACAACGTCAAGGAAGTCGTAGCGTTCGTCGAGGCCTTTGCCGAGCTTGGCGAGTACTACGACGAGCCGGTCAAATTCTACTCCAGCGGCATGGGCGCACGTTTGGCCTTCGGCGTAAGTATCGCCCTGGAATTCGACGTCTATCTCATTGACGAAGGCTTCAGTGCGGGGGACGCCCGGTTCGCTGCCCGTGCGGAGGCGGCCTTCAAGGAGCGTCTCAAGCGCAGTCGGCTGATTATCGTCTCGCACACTACCGAGACCCTTTTGACCTACTGCGACGTCGGTGCCACGCTTCATGCGGGGAAATTGACGTACTACGACAATATCAAAGAAGCGGTCGCATGCTACAATGAAATCGTCAAAGACCCGTCGAGCGGACACTGACAGGGCGATGCTGGATGTCGAACGAACTTCCTAAGGGTGGCGAAGCCGTCCAGGCCGATCACGAGGGAGCCGCGGCCCGCGCTGACACCGTCGCACAGCCCGATGCCGAGGGCGGTGTCGAGGCTATCGTCTTCTGGGAGCAGCCTACCGAAGTGTCGGTGGCAACCGAAGTGGTGCGCCAGACCACGATAAAGGTCCTCGGTGAGCGCATTCGGCTTCTTGGCGTAAATCGGTCGGGAGCCTACGAGCACTATAACGTGCTTCTGTCTGCCGGCTTTCCCATACCGGTCTACGAGACCGCAATACTGGATCTGGTGAAGCGCCGCCTGCCAAAGTTACGCTCCTATCACGAGATCGGCTCGGGGTTGGGGACATTGCCGTTCATGCTGGCGCACGATGGATTTGCGGCGGTCGGCATCGAGCAGGATGAGCGGCGACACCTCACTGCCATCGCGATCTTGCGCGAACTGGGCAAGGAGTTGCCCTGCGTGGAGAGCAACAGCCGATTGATTGGCGCGCAATTTCCGGACGCCATAAACGACCTCGATGTATCGGACTCCATGGCGATCCTGACCGATATCGTGGGTTCGCGGACGCCTGCCGAATATAGTCGTTTGTGCCGTGGCCTGACACGCTATCGCTATGTTCTGCTCGATCTCCAGCGCTTTTGCGAGAAGCGGGAGACGACTGACGAACAGCGGAAGCTGGTGCAGGAACTCGTTTCCTATGGCCTGGTACCCTGCCCGGAAGTCATAGATCTCGACGGTTGGGGTTACTATCGCCTGTTCGAGAGCAAGCATGCTGGTGAGCGCCCGAGCGTCTTGATCGACGGGGAAGTCCCATCGGAGGTGGAAACGGTGGCGGTCGCTTCGCCCGCCATGGTGCAGCTTCCGGCGACGGTCGACAGCACCCAAGTCGCCCTGAGGCAGCCGAGTGAACTGACGCCCCGAGACCAGCCGGGTCTGCCGGCGCTGGACATCGCTCCGAGGGGACTACCTCCTATCCCGAGGCGGGCGCAGCGCCAGCGTTTTGGTGGCTGGCTTGGCCTCTCGGCGCTGCTGGTGATCGGAATCCCATCGCTGTTTGCCGTGATCTACTATGGCTTCGTGGCCTCAAGCCAATATGTCACGACCTTCCAGTTTGCTGTTCGCGGGCCTTCACAAGCCACAGCTGGACGCCCGTCCGCTGCTGCTTTGATGGGGCCTACCGCGATGTCTCCGGACGCCTTCGTCGTCACCGACTACATCAACAGCACGCAGGCCCTTACTGACGTCGAGCGTGGCATCGACGTGCGCGCCATGTTTTTGAAGCCGGGGATCGATTTCTGGTCTCGCCTCAAGTCCGGGTTGTCGGAGGAAGAGCTGAAGTCCTATTGGGCAAACATGGTCGGGGCACATTTCGACCTGATTTCCGGCAACGTCTCTGTGTCGGTGCGCGCGTTCAGTCCGCAAGATTCCCTGAAGCTGGCCCAGGCGCTGGTAGCAGCGTCGGACGAGATGTTCCGCAAGCTCAACAAGCAGGCGCAGCAGGACTTCGTGCGCGTTGCGGACGAGAACGTGACGCGGGCTCAGGAGCAGCTCGCCGCGGCGCGCCAGGCCCTGTATGTGTTTCGCGAGGAAGGCGGCCTGGTCGATCCGGACAAGACGGCGCAGGCCGGCGCCTCCATTCTCGATGATCTGCGCAAGCAACTCGCAGCGGTGCAGGCGCAACATGCATCCATCAAGGCCTCGGCGCCGAATTCGCCGTTGCTGAGCGGACTTGCCTCTCAGATAGAGGCGCTCGGGGAGAGGATCCGCAAGGAAGAGCCCTTGGGGGGATCCAAAGTCAGATCGGTGACGGCCGAGACTTTGGCGGAATACCAGACTTTGGAATTGGAACGTCAGGCCGCCGAGAAGCTGTATACCGAAGCGCTGTCGCTGCGTACCCAGGCATACCTCGTCGCCCAGAACCAGCAGTCCTATCTCGCCCTGTTCGTGGCGCCCAAGCTGGCGGAGACATCGGTCTATCCTGATCGACTGAAGTCGATCGCAGCGGTTGTGCTGGGCGCAGCCGTGGCCTGGTTCGCGGGAATGTTGATCGTTTACGCCCTTCGCGACCACCTCATGTGAGAACGAGATCACCGATCTCGTGTCGCGATGTGAGAGAAAACTTGATCGTGCCGCGCCGCCGACTGACTACGGCGCCATTGCGCTCCGCCATCGCCAGCAGCCCCCGGTTAAAGAAAAGGCGGTCGAAACCAAGAAATCCCCTTTGCCATTCTTTATTGAGCTTGAGGTAGACGACGCCAGGATACTGCAGATGGTTGGCGAAGAGGTCGTTGAGGAGGAATCGCCATTCTGCCAGCGTCCAGTAGACGCGCCTGCCATCCCGGTCGTCCTTGTCGTTGAAAGTGACATCGCATGCGGTGATCAAGTCGAACTTCCCGCCCAGATTCGGCAGCCGCGCCAGCGGTGCGACGCGGACGATGGTGCGCTGGACGCCGAGGCAGGCGGCGATGTCTTCGTAAAGCCTATTGTCGATGTCGATCCCGACCGCCTGGTGTCCCAAGAACCGGCAGACGAACGGGAAATGACCGCCGCCGGTACCAATGTCCAGCACGCGGCGCGACGGCACTCGCACCAGGCCGAGTTCATGCGCAAGCAGCAGCTTCTGCAACGTGTAGAGGGCGGCATCGAGATACTTGTAGCCCGCCGCCGGATCGGTGCTGCGGATGGCATCTGCATGTTCCTGGCGAAGTTTGTCCAGGCGAGGACGGTCAACGGCAGCCATCAGCCCCTGAAGGTCCCGTATGATCTCACTGCGCCGCGGGTTCCATCTCAATGCGCCCCTGAGCGTCCGTTCGAAGATCGTTCTCGTGTGATCCCTGCCCGGTATGAGGTCTTCAGGCCTCATCGCTACACGCCTTTTGGAGTCACTTCACGCCGGGTCGTCGGTGTTGGCCCGGCGAGTTCGGCGAACGGGTTGTCCTCGTCGCTCACCGGCTGGTTGCTGTCGTCGTCGATCCAGGTCCTGAACCACATCTCGAGCATCAGCAGGGCCCACAGCCGCGTGCCGTGCTCCTGCCGCTGCGTCGCATGCTCGGTCAGCATCTGCTGCACGAATTCACGGCGTATGAGGCGGCGCTCGGCAAACCGGTCGCCCAGCAAGACCGCTTCGGTCGCTTCGCGCAGCTCCTCGCGCATCATCTTGGCGACCGGCACCCGGAAACCAACCTTGGGCCGGTACATGCATTCGCGAGGCACGAAGGGCTCGAGTGCCGACTTCAGCAGCGCTTTGCCCTCGTTGTCCCACACCTTGCGGTCGCCCGGGATGCGCGACACCCATTCGACCAGCTCGTGGTTGAGGAACGGTGCACGAGTTTCCAGGCCGTGCGCCATCGCAGCGACATCGACCTTGGTCAGCAAATCGCAGGGCAGGTAGGTCTCGAGGTCGATGCGGGCCGCTTGCTCCTCCGGTGTCAGCCCATCGACGACGTGCATCGCCAGGCTTTCGTAAGCGCACCGGTCGAGGCAGGGTAGGAGGGCGAGGTCGTAGCCGGCGAGCTTCTGGCGTTCGCGGAAAGTCTCCATCAGGTAGCCGTAGGCGTCGCCGGCGGCGCGCCGGTGGGCGTCCAGACCGCTGGGCGCATACAGCTCCGGCAACTGTCGGCCGCCTGCGCCCGGACCGACCAGCCTGGCGCCGTAGCGGAAGTAGCGCGGATAGCCCAACAGGGTCTCGTCGGCGCCGTCGCCAGTCAGGGCCACGGTCACGACCCGGCGTGTCTCGCGCGACAACGCATAGGTGACAAGCGCCGAGGAATCGGCGAAGGGCTCGCCATAGTGCCAGGCAAGCTTGCCCAGGCTGCCGACGATCTCCTTGCCGTAGGTGAAGACGTGATGGTTGGTGCCATAGCGCTCCGCCACCATCGTGGCATAGCGGGTCTCGTCGTAATCGCCGAAGCCGAAGCCGGATGAGAAGGTTTCTATGGGCCCTTGGTGGGTGGGCGCCATCATTGCCACCACCGCGCTCGAATCGACACCTCCGGACAGGAAGGCGCCAAGCGGCACATCCGCCACTCGGCATAGGGTGACGGCATTGCGGATGCGGTCGATCAACTCGTGCCTGAGGTCGGCGACGTTGCCCTTCACTGGGCTCTCTCCGGCAGGGGGCAGCTGCCAGTAGCGTTGGACAACGGGAGGCTTGCCAGGGTCGCAGATCATCAGATGGGCTGGCGGCAGCCGCTTGATGCCGGCAAAGGCCGTCTCCGATCCGATGATGTAGCTGAAGGTCAATAACTCGTGCAGGGCCGGCGGGTTGGGTCGACGCGGCACGCCCGGCCAGGCGAGGATGGCCTTGATCTCCGATCCGAATAGGACGGCGTCCGGCTGGGCCATGTAGTGCAGAGGCTTTTCCCCGAAGCGGTCGCGGGCGGCGACCAGTCGCCGGGTCTGAGAATCCCAGATGACGATGGCGAACATGCCCACCAGTCGGGAGATGAGCCCGGGGCCCCACGCGCGGTAGCCGTTGACGATGACTTCAGTGTCGCCGGTGCTGCGAAAGCGATGACCGGCGGCGAGCAATTCCGCGCGCAGTTCCTGGAAGTTGTAGATGGCGCCGTTGAAGACGACATGGATGGCGCCGCTGTCGTCGTGCATCGGCTGGTCGGCCGCCGCCGATGTGTCGATGATGGCGAGCCGCCTGTGCGCCAGCACCACGCCGTGGTCTGTCCACACACCTTGGCCGTCGGGGCCGCGATGTTGCAGCATGGTTGCCATCGCCAGCCCGCGCCGGCGCAACTCGGCTTCCGGCAATGTGCCGGGCCGTGTCAGCAGGGCGGCCGCCAGTCCGCACATCGGTCTACTTCTCCAGCACGATGTAGTATCTCATCCGGCTGGTCGTCGTGCTGACGATTCGGCATCCCAGGTGCCGCGGCAGCTCGCTCACGAGCTTCGCGCCGATGTAGATCGGCTCGCCCGGACGTACCGCCGCCTGGACGTCCTCGCCGTAGCGCTGGGCGGTGAAGAAGAGGCGTCCGCCCGGCCGCAGTGCCGCCACCAGCTTGCGCAAGCCATCCAGCGGCCGCTCGACATGCTCGAAGGCCTCGCAGAAGCTGATGAAATCGACGCTGTTGGCCTCGAGTATGGCGAGCAGGTCATCGTTGTCGATGTCGAAGACATGCGCTTCGAGGCCTTCGCTCCGCATGTGCGCGACGTATTTCTCCGCCAGTTCGAGGCCGATCAGGCGCCGCCATCGGTGCGTCTTGCGCCGTCGCGCCACCTGAAGATACTGGCCGATCCCGCAGGCGGCATCGACCATCACGCTGGCGTCGGCCGGTATCCAGCGGGCAAACCTGTCATACGCATCCTCGTAGCCCTTCCACTCGGCTGCGGTCCGCATCTTGCGGATGTAGTGGTCGGTCGTGCGATAGCTTTCCTTTTGCTGGCTGGGCACCGGATTGAGGAAGATGCTCTCGCAGTCGTTGCAGAAGTCGAAACCGTACAGCGTGCCGGGAACCTGCAAGGTCGGTATCTGGTCGAAATATCCGCCGAACAGCTGGATCGGCTCAGGCAGCGTGGTTGCCGGCATGCGCCACAGCGGTTCGGTATGCGCCGAATGACACACCGGGCACACGGCGAGCAGCTGATCGCCGAACATGCGGAACAGTCGACGCTGCCGATTCGACGATCGAAACCGCGCGCTCGGTATGGGTGCCACGTCCTCGGACGGAGGGACGGCTGGTAGAGGCGCGGCCGTCAGGACCTTGTGACGTCCGATTCGGCGGCTGCCGAAGCGCCAATACTCGTACGGGTCCTCGGCATACAACCGTTCGACTGGCCGGAAGCTGCTCGTTCGCAGGGTCTCGAAAAACGAATCGCGTTCCACCTGGCTGTCGCGGGTCTTTCCGAAGCGGGCGAGGTCCAGGATCAGTTCGTCGCATGCCGTTGCGGCCTCCAGGATCGCGGCCTCGTTCTCCGCGCTGTAGGAGCTCGTGATGTTGGTGGCGATGCAGATGTTGATCTTGTCGTCGGCGAGCATGTCGTTGACAAAGATCTCGGGGAACAGGCCGTCGGGCGCGAGTTGTAGCCGCCCACGCAGGACGGGAAAGCGCCGAGCCTGCTGCTCAAAGTGCCACTGGCACGCTGCGTGACGCCGTACGTTGCCTTCGAAGCCCAGGACATCGTACCCCATCCGCGCCATCAGGATGGCGAACCCGCCCCAGCCGGTGCCGATTTCCACGATGCGGGTCGAACCTGCCGGGTAACGGTCGACGATCACCGAGGCGAGGGCAAACTCATAGGATTCCAGCGCCTCGGCGCGAGCGAGCTTGTTCGAATAGAGGCTATCAACCGGGAATTGGCCGCCATCCGTGTCGATCCAGGCGCGGTGCAGTGCCGCGACTTCGGAGGCTATCTCGCGGGGTGTGCTCGGCGCCAACTCGCTATACGGCAGATCCATCGTCGTGCCGACGGCATCAACGGAATGGGCGGCGGGTGTCGCCTGGATCAGTGGTGTCCGCATGCCATGTCCTCCGTCAACCTGCTTCAGCTCTGCGACGACCTCGTTGACCGTTTGACAGCGCAACTCGACACCGGCGCGGTCGCACGC
>JAEZHS010000085.1 GCA_023436825.1 Pseudomonadota bacterium
CCACTGGAGTGGCGCGCCCCCAGCCTCCCTTTTTTGTCTGCTGTCAGGGGCCCTCGCATGAACTATGCATGCGAACGGACCACGCCCGGCGCCCGTCCGCGGGGGTGCAGGCGGCTAGATTAGACACAAATTTGTTGTAATAATGCAGGCGAAAGACGAGAGGCCAAGGCAGCTGTGCCCGTGATGTATGTAGTTGGCGCCGCGTTAGGGGCACTGGCCGTTGCTGCGGCTTTGGCTGCCGTCGCACGTGGCGTGGCGCTGGCTGCCGTCTACCCGCTGAGCGCATTGGCTGCGGCGACGTTGGCTGGCGTCGACCTGCAGGTGCTGCTGACCGGCAGCGATCTTGTGCTGCAATTGCCGATCGGCCTGCCGACCACCGGCCTTCATCTGCGGCTGGACACGCTTTCGGCCTTCTTCGGCATCGTGGTCAACGCCGGCGTGCTGGCCGCCAGCCTCTACGGCATGGGGCTCGACCGGGCCAGGGAACTGACGCCGCGGGTCGAGCCGTTGTTCGCGCTGTTCGGCGCGGCGATGAACCTGGTTCTGCTGGCTGACGATGCCTATGCCTTCCTGTTTTCCTGGGAGCTGATGTCGCTGGCGTCGTGGGCTCTGGTGGCGGCCCGTCACACCGATCCGGAAAGTCGCCGAGCCGCCCATCTCTATCTCGTCATGGCGGCGGTCGGTACGGTGGCGTTGCTGTTCGCCTTCGGCGGGATGGCTGGGCCCGCCGGTGGCTATGTCTTCGACACCATGCGCGGCCATCCGCCCGAGCCGCTGGTGGCTGGTCTCGTGCTGGCCGCCGCCCTGGTCGGCTGCGGCTCGAAGGGCGGGTTGATCCCGTTGCATGCCTGGCTGCCGCTCGCCCATCCGGCGGCGCCGAGCCACGTCTCGGCGCTGATGAGCGGCGTCATGACCAAGGTGGCGATCTACGGCTTCGTCCGCATCGTCTTCGATCTGCTGGGGCCGCCGGCGTGGTGGTGGGCGCTGCCGCCGATCATCCTGGGCGCCCTGACGGCCGTGCTCGGCCTGCTCTATGCCGTGCTCGATCGCGATCTCAAGCGCGTCCTCGCCTATTCGACGATCGAGAATGTCGGCGTGATCTTCGTGGCGCTGGGCCTGGCGATCGCCTTTCGCGCCAACGGCCAGCACGAAGGTGCCGCCGTTGCCATGGCGGCCGCACTTCTGCACGTGCTCAACCATTCCTGGTTCAAGTCGCTGCTCTTCCTGGGCGCCGGCGCGGTGCTGCACGCCACCGGACGGCGGGACCTCGATGGGTTGGGCGGCCTGATCCATCGCATGCCGCGCACCGCCGCCTTCTTCCTGGTGGGCGCGCTCGCCGCTTCAGCGTTGCCGCCGCTGAACGGCTTCGTCTCCGAATGGCTGTTGTTCCAGGCCGTCATCGCCTCGCCGGCCTTGCCACAGGAGGCGCTGCACTTCGCCTCGCCGGCGATCGGCGCCCTGTTGGCCCTGGCGGCGGCCCTGGCCGCGGCCTGCTTCGTCCGTGTCTACGGCACGGCCTTCCTCGGCCGGCCACGCAGCAGCGAAGCGGACCATGCGCACGATGTCCCCCTGGTCCAGCAGATTGCCATGGGTGGTCTCGCCCTGCTCTGCATCCTCGGCGGGTTGCTGGGCAGCATCCTGGTCATGGGGCTGGCGCCTGTGCTGCGCGATCTGGTGGGCGAAGGCCTGCCGCGCGCCGGCAGCGGGCCGACGGTGTTCTCGCTGATCGCCTTCGATCCGGCGCGCAGCATCTACGACGCACCGGTCATCGCGCTGTTCGTCGCCATCGCCTCCCTCACCACACTGGTCGTGGTCCATCGTCTGTCGGCGCGGCGCACGCGCCGTGGTCCGGCCTGGGACTGCGGCTTCCCCGATCCGTCGCCGGCCACGCAATACACCGCCTCGAGCTTCGCGCAGCCGCTGCGCCGCGTGTACGGCGCGGCGGTCTTCGCGGCGCGCGAGACGGTCGACATGCCGCCGCCCGGCGACAGTCGGCCGGCGGGTTTCTCGGTCGTGCTGGTCGACTATGTCTGGCAGGCGCTCTACGCGGCGCCCGGCCGGGCCGTGCTGCGCTTGTCCGAGCGCCTGAACACCCTGCAGTTCCTCACGATTCGCCGTTATCTCGTGCTGATGTTCGCGGCTCTGGTCGTGCTGCTGGCGATCGCGGCGGTGACGACATGACCGGCGATCTCGTCCTGCAGTTCCTGGCGCAAGGCGCGCAGATGACCTTCGTGCTGCTGATCGCGCCGCTGGCTGTCGGCGTCGTGCGCCGCGTCAAGGCGCTGCTGATGCGCCGTCAGGGACCACCATTGGTGCAGGCCTATCTCGACCTGGCCAAGCTCCTGCGCAAGGAGTCGGTGGTGGCCGACAGCGCCTCCTGGCTGTTCCGCAGCGCGCCCTATCTGGTCTTCGCCCTGACCTGGGTGGCTGCGGCCCTGGTGCCGAGCTTCGCCTCGGGATTGATGTTCAACTGGGCGGCCGACGTCGTGGCGCTGGTGGCGCTGCTGGGCGCCGCCCGCGCCCTGCTGGCGTTGGCCGGCATGGATGTCGGGACCAGCTTCGGCGGCATCGGCTCGTCGCGCGAGATGATGATCGCCACGCTGGCCGAGCCGGCCATGATGCTGATCGTGCTGACGCTCGCCATTGCCGCCGGCACGACGCGACTGGCGGGTGTCGCCGACTTCTTCATTGCCGAGCCGTTCGGCGTGCGCGTGTCGCTGGCGCTCTCCCTGGTGGCCCTGATCATCGTGGCGCTGGCCGAGAATGCCCGCATCCCGGTCGACAATCCGGTGACGCATCTGGAGCTCACCATGGTCCATGAGGCCATGGTGCTGGAGTACTCCGGCCGGCATCTGGCGCTGATCGAGGCGGCCAGCCATCTCAAGCTGGTCCTCTACATCTCGCTGCTGATCTGCCTGTTCGCGCCGTTCGGCATGGCGCCCGCCAGCGCCGGCGTCGCCGGCTGGCTGGTCGGGCTCGTGGCCTGGACGGTCAAGCTGCTGGCCGGCGCCGCGTTGCTCGGCCTGTGGGAGGTCAGCATCGCCAAGATGCGCGTCTTCCGTCTTCCCGACTTCGTCGGCATCGCCTTCATCTTCGGCTTCCTCGCCATCCTGCTGGCCTTTCTGACGCGCGGGGTGTTCTCGTGAGCCAGGCCTACGAGATCTCCCATCTGCTGGCCGGCGCCATGCTGGTGACGAGCTTTGCCCTGCTTTACCAGCAGCGCATCATCGCCGTGCTCAACACCTTCGCTGTGCAGTCGATCACGCTGGCGCTGGCCGTGGCCTGGGCCGCCTGGTCGGACAACCGGCCGGACCTCTTCATCACCGCCCTGATCGCGCTGACGCTGAAGGGCATCGTCATCCCGCTGGCCTTGCGCCGCACCGTCGAGCGGCTGGGCATCCATCGCGAGGTCGAGAAGGTGGTGGGGGTGGGTGTCGCCCTGGTGGTCGGACTCGCCCTGACGGGGCTGGCGCAGGCCCTGGTCGTCAAGGTCGCGGCCGGCACGGCGAGCCACGCCCGCGAGGCCCTGGCGATGGCGCTGGCCATCGTGCTGCTGGGCTTCCTGATGATGATCGTGCGACGCAATGCAGTGACGCAGATCGTCGGCTTCATGTCGATGGAGAACGGACTGATCCTCGCCGCCACCGGCGCCCG
This sequence comes from Pseudomonadota bacterium, assembly GCA_023436825.1. The sequence goes on from JAEZHS010000085.1 coordinate 3,655, forward strand.
CGGCATGCCCCTGGTGGTCGAGGTCAGCGTCGCCTTCTCGGTGCTGATTGCGCTGTTCGTTTTCGCCGTGTTCGTGTTCCGCATCCGCGAGCGGTTCGACACGATCGACATCGAGGCGCTCGATCGCGTGCGCGGGGACCGCCGATGATCCACGCCTACCAACTCGTGGTCCTGGTACCCTTTGCCTCGGCGTTGCTGCTGGTGGCGTTGCCGGGTTATCGCCTCGGCGCCTTCCTGAACGTGCTGGCGTCCGGAGCGACGCTCGCCGCCGGCCTGTGGCTGCTGGTCGGCCCGGGGCTGGTCGGCGAGTACGCCATCGTCGATGAGTTCAACATCGTCTTCATCGTCATCAACACGCTGGTCGGCTTCACCACCGCCCTGTTCAGCGCCTCCTACATCGGCCACGAAATAGAGACCGGCCGATTGTCGCCACCCTTCGTGCGGTTCTATCACGCGATGTTCCAGGCGATGATGGGCGCGATGAACGTCGCCCTTGTCGCCAACAACATCGGCGTCATGTGGGTCGGCCTGGAGCTCGCGACGCTGATCACCGTGGTGATGGTCGGCCTCTATCGCACCCCGCAGGCGATCGAGGCGGCGTGGAAGTACTTCATCCTGGCGAGTGTCGGCATCTCGCTCGCCTTCTTCGGCACCATCCTGATCTATCTCGCGGGCCAGCCGGCCCTGGGCGAGGGGGCGCCGGCGATGACCTGGAGCCTCCTGCAGGCGGCGGCGGCCCGCATGGACCCGGCGATCCTCGACCTCGCCTTCATCTTCCTGCTGATCGGCTACGGCACCAAGGTCGGGCTGGCGCCCTTGCATGCCTGGCTGCCGGATGCGCATGCCGAGGGCCCGACGCCGATTTCGGCGGTGCTGTCCGGGCTGCTGCTGAACGTGGCGCTCTATGCGCTGCTGCGCTTCAAGATGGTGGTGGCGGGCCAGCCCGAAGCGATCGATCCCGGGCCGATCATGATCGTGATGGGTCTGGTGTCGCTGATTTTCGCCGCCTTCATGCTGTACCAGCGGCGCGACATCAAACGCTTCTTCGCCTACTCCTCGATCGAGCATATGGGCCTGATCGTGTTCGCCTTCGGCTTGGGTGGACCGATCGCCAATTTCGCCGGCCTGCTGCACATGGCCATGCACAGCCTGACCAAGTCGGGCATCTTCTTCGCCGTCGGCCATATCGCCCAGGCCAAGGGCAGCCAGCGCTTCGCTGATATCTCGGGGTTGAGCGTCACCCATCCGCGGCTGGCCGTCGCTTTCGCCCTGGCCGTCCTGGCGATCGCGGGGCTGCCGCCATTCGGCGTCTTCACCAGCGAGTTCCTGATCCTGACCACGACCTTCGCCCGGGAGCCCTGGCTCGCCATCCTGCCGGCATTCGGTCTGCTGGTCGGCTTCGGCGCCCTGCTGATGCGCCTGCAGGGCACGATCTTCGGCGAGCCGGCGGGCCCGGCCCACCGCGTCGACGGCTCGTCCGTACCGATGGTCGTGCATCTGTTGCTGGTGCTCTCGGCCGGCATCTTCCTCCCGCCCACGCTTGTCGCCTGGTTCCGGCGCGCCGCGGAGCTTCTGGGATGAGCGCCGCATTGGCCCTGGCCGATTTCGTCGCCGGCCGGACAGCCGGGGCTGACGGCTTCGTGCGCGCCGATGTCGATGCCGGCACCTGGACGGCCCTCGCCGAGGGCTGTGCTGCCGGGGCGCACGATCTCGTCTCGCTCTGGACGGACGGCGACACCATGCAGCTGGCGCTGTCGGATTCCGGACGCGGCCTGCGGGCCATCGCATCACTGGCCACGGACGCCGGCCGCTATCCCTCGGTCGCCGCCCGCCATCGGCCAGCGCTGCGGCTGGAACGCGCCATGCGCGACCTCTACGGTGTCCAGCCGGAGGGCCTGCCCGACGCGCGGCCGTGGCTCGATCACGGCCGTTGGCCCAACCGCCGAAGCGAGGCGCGCTACAATTTCCTGCCGGTCGAGGGCGAGGGATTGCACCAGATACCGGTGGGGCCCGTTCATGCCGGCATCATCGAGCCGGGGCATTTCCGCTTCACCGCCAACGGCGAGACCGTCGTGCGCCTCGAGCAGCGGCTGGGCTACGTGCACAAGGGCGTCGAAAGCCTGATGGCCGGCACCGAGGTCGAGCAGGCAGCGCGCATCGTCGGGCGCATCTCGGGCGACAGCACGGTCGCCTACGCCTGGGCCTTCGCGCGCGCGATCGAAGCGGCGCTTGGCTGGACGCCACCGCCGCGCGCCGTCCTGCTGCGCGCGGTCATGGCCGAGCTGGAACGGCTGTCGCATCACATCAACGATGTCGGCGCGATCTGCAACGACGCCAGCGTGATCACGATCTTCGCCCGCTGCACCCTGCAGCGCGAGGACCTGCTGGCCGTGGCCCGGGCCTGCTTCGGCCACCGCCTCATGATGGACTGCGTCGTTCCGGGAGGCGTCACGGTCGACCTGAGCGCCGAAGGCGCCGGCCGCATCCGCAACCTGCTGGTGCGATTCGAGCAGACGCGCGCCGAGATGCTGCGCGTCTACGACTCCCTGCCCTCGCTGCAGGATCGTACCGTCACCACCGGCATCGCCTCACCGGCGCTCGTCCGCCAGTACGCCGCCGGCGGCTTCGTCGGGCGGGCGTCGGGGCGCGCCGTCGACATGCGCAAGAACTTCGCCTATGCGCCCTACGACGGCGTTGATTTCCGGCTGCCGACGCGGACCGCGGGCGACGTCGATGCCCGCCTGATGGTGCGCATGGAGGAGATCACCGAAAGCCTCGACATCCTCTCCCAGCTCCTGGGCCGGCTGGCGCCGGGCGAGATCAGGAGCGAGCGCCCCGTCAGTCCGGCGGGCGCTGGTGCGGCGCTGGTCGAGGCCTTCCGCGGCGACGTCTTCCTGAGCGTGCGCCTGGGGGCCGATGGCCGGGTGCAGCACGTACATGCGCGCGACGCGAGCTGGTTCCAGTGGCCGCTCCTCGAGGCGGCCATCGAAGGCAACATCGTCGCGGACTTCCCGATATGCAACAAGTCGTTCAACTGCTCGTATTCGGGGCACGATCTGTGAGGCCACGGCGATGAGATCGTTCCTGCTCGACGCCCTGCGCAAGGGCAAGGCCACCATCCCTCCGCCCTCGCCGGAGACGGCGGCGCTCGAAGAGGCGGCCCGCGCGCTCGGCGCGCGTGCCCGCCAGCGGCTCGGTCGGTCGCTGGCCATCCGCATGGTCGACGCGGGTTCGTGCAACGGCTGCGAGCTCGAAATCCACGCCGTCAACAACCCGGTTTACGACATCGAGCGCTTCGGCCTGAAGTTCGTGGCCTCGCCGCGTCATGCCGACGTGCTGCTGGTGACCGGGCCGGTCACCTGGAACATGCGCGAGGCGCTGCTGCGCACCTACAATGCCATTCCGGAGCCCAAGTGGGTGGTGGGGCTGGGCGATTGCGCGACGAACTGCGGCGTGTTCGCGGGCTCGCCTGCCGTGGTCGGGCCCTTGTCCGACGTCCTGCCGGTCGATCTGCACGTGCCCGGCTGCCCGCCGCCGCCGCTCGAGATCGTGAAGGCGTTGCTGGCCCTGATGGAGACGCAGGCATAGGCTGTGCATTGCGGCCGTGTAGAGTTGGGCCGAGACCATGAGCGATACCAGATCCCTGAAACTGCTTCTTTCCGCTTTCGCCTTGCGCACCTGGGGCGCGCGCATCGAGGCGGCACCCGGCGCCCTGTCCTTCGTGACGGTGGAGGAGGCGTTGGCCGCGGATGGGCCCAGCGACATCGACATCGCCTTCATGACCCGCGAGGTCACCGGCAGGTCGAGCAAGGACAATCAGACTCCTGAGCTGCGCGGCTTCGAGGCGGTCTTGCGCAAGTCGCCGAAGCTGCGCTGGCTGCAGATCCATCCGTCCGGCGCCGAGCGGCCGATCTATCGCGAATTGCGTGACCGCGGCGTGAAGGTGACCACGGCGTCGGGTGCCACGGCCGTGACCGTGTCGCACAGCGTTTTGGGCGCGCTGATCGCCGTCAATCGGCGCTTCCCGTTGCTGGCCGATGCCCAGCGCCGCCATGCCTGGGAGCCGCGGCTCGGCGAACGCTCGCCGCGCGCTCTCAAGGGCCAGAACGCCGTGATCGTCGGCATGGGCCCGATCGGCCGCAACATCGCCTCGCTGCTCAAGATGCTGGGCATGAGCGTGGTCGGCGTTCGCCGCACGGCAGAGCCCGTCGAGCCCTGCGACCAAACCATCGCCTACGACCAGCTTCACGCCGTCCTGCCCAAGGCGGACTGGCTGATCCTGTGCTGCCCCGCCTCGCCGGTGACGCGCGGCATCGCCAATGCCGCGGCCTTCGCCGCGATGCCCATGGGCTCGCATTTCATCAACGTCTCGCGCGGCGAGATCGCGGTCGAGAAGGACGTCATCGCCGCGCTGCAGAGCGGCCGCCTAGCCGGCGCCTATCTCGACGTGTTCGAGCGCGAGCCGCTCGATCCCGCGTCGCCGCTGTGGGACATGCCCAATGTGTTGGTCTCGCCGCATACCGCGAGCCATTCGCTCGGGCAGAACGAAGCGATCTTCGATATCTTCCTCGACAATCTCGCGCGCTTCCGCGCTGGCGGGAAGCTGCGCAACGACGTCGACGATCTCAGCTGATCAGGCGGCGTTGCGGCCCTTCTGGCTCTCGAAGTAGGCGACCTTGCGCGCCCGCATGATCGCGCCCAGCGGCCGATGGGCGGCGAGCCCGCTCCAGGGATCGAAGCGCGCGGCCTCTGCTTCGGCCGCCACGGCATCGACGCCCTGTTGCGGCAGCACGAGGCGCGCCACCGTGACGATCGGCGTCTCGGCGTCGGGCCAAGCCACCGACGGGTCTTCGATCGGCGTCGTCGCCTCGTCGACGAAGAACTGCAATTCGAGGTTATAAGTGACATTGCCGATGGCCAACCGCTCGCGCATGTCGGCGACGATGTCCTTGGCGCGTGCCGCCGGCGGCGGATTGCCGGCGGGCGCCAGACGCACGCGTACGGCATAGGGGCCGCAGCAGAGCGGCGCCACGGTGTTGAATCGCTCGGCGGCAAAGCCGTTGAACTTCTTGTTCAGCATGCCGACCAAGTCGCGCAGCCGGCTCATGCCGCCGCCCAGCCCGTGCGCCTTGAAGAGGTGCAGGATGCCGGACAGTGGTCCCGGGGTAGCAGCCTCCATGAAGTCGATGAACTCGCGGCTGCCGGCACCCGGCGCGCGATCCTGGTTGATCATCAGGAAGTCCTGGTGGTCGGTCGTGCCGCCCAATGCCGATTCCCCCGAAACGTCCAGCACCTTGAGCGCAAATCCGCGGATGTCGGGCGTTCGGTCGGCCTGGATGTCAGGCCCGCCGTTCGACAGGCGCACCAGCGCGCGATGGCGGCCGGGCCGGGCGAACAGGCCGTGCCGTGCATGCTCCGGCAGGCCGTCGAGCACTTCCAGCATGCCTGTGGCCGCCAGGAGCTGTTTTCGATGCAGGGCGCGTCCCTGGCCGAACTTCTTCGATTTGGCCCGCTGCAACTCGCCGATGACCTTGGCGACGCGCAAGAGGTGCGCCGCCTCATCCGGCGCGACATGCTCGCGCCACCCGGTGCTCGGTTGCTTCATGTCCGTCTCCCCGTTGCCTCCGTTCTACGTCGGCGGGTGGGGAGCGGACCAGAGGTGTTCAGTTCTTGGCGGCCAGGCTCTTGAACAGGGCGTCGCTGCGGTCATCGGCCGGGAAGAAGCTTTCGATGCGCACTTCCTGCAGGGTGACGTCCTGCGGCGTGCCGAGCGTCGAGATCGCGGTGAACACCGACAGCGACTTGCCGCCGACGACATAGTCCAACGTCAGCACGGGCTGCGGCCGCTCCTCGAAGCGCAGCTTGCGGAACGACGCCGGCACGTCGGGATAGGCCATGATCTCCTCGATGAAGGCGAGCGCCTTGGGCTCGCCGCCGTCGGCCAGGATCTCGGCATAGGTCGTCGAGACGAGGTGGCGCGCGACCTCCTCCCAGTTGGCGATCTTGGGCCGCAGCGCCCTGGGATCGAGCAGCCAGTGCAGGATGTTGGGCGGCTTGCCCGGGGGCGGCGCAGGTGGCGGGCCCTCGAACAGGAACACCGTGAAGGCAGCCGCCGCCTCGTTGCCCTGTATGAAGTTCCACAGCCGGTCGATCACGATGGCGGGGTAGGGCTCCTGCTGGCGCAGGATGTGGTCGATCGCCTTGCGCACCGGCAGGAGCTCGGGTGCGGCGAGATTGCTCTCGCGATAGGCCGGCGCGAATCCCGCCGCCAGCAGCATGGCGTTGCGCTGGCGCAGCGGTACGTCGAGCGCAGTGGTGAGTTGGACCACCATCTCGCGGCTCGGCCGGGCACGGCCGGACTCGAGGAAGCTGACATGCCGCTGCGAGACGCCCGACTGCAGGGCGAGCGCGAGCTGGCTGGCGCCGCGCCGGCGGCGCCAGGTGCGCAGCATGGGGCCGAACATGTCCGGCTGCGGGGGAAGGGCGGCGGGGGCCGCTGCAGGGGATGTGCGCATCATGCTGCGGAAGATAGCACCCGACCGACGGTCCGCCGATTACCTGGGGCGTAATTGCCGAAAAGGCGGGCCGATGCGACCTCTGGCGCGTCGTCAACGCCAAGGAGGACGTCATGAACGCTTCAACAGACCGCCTGCTGCGTCGCACGCTGTGGGGCAATGCGGTCTTTTCCGTCATTTCCGGCGCCGTGCTGGCGGTCTTCGCCGGGCCGTTCGCCGCGATCGCGGCGCACGAGCCTGTTTCGGTCCTGGGCCTCGACCTCGCGATCGTGTTCGAGCTTCTGGGTGTGGGCGTGATCGCTTTTGGCGCGCTGTGTGCCTGGGTCGCTTCCCGTGAAACACTGCCGCTGGCCTGGGCCCGCGTCATCTTCGCGGCCGATCTTGCCTGGGTGGTCGCGAGCATCCTGGTGCTGGCAGTGCCGGCGACCTGGAGCATGGCCGGCTTCGTCGGCATCGCCGTCGTGGCGCTGATCGTGGCCGATTTCGTAATCCTGGAGTATCTCGGCCTGCGTCGGCTGGGTACGGCGGGCTGACACTGTCATCCCGAGCCCAGCGAGGGACCTTTTGCGAAGCAGGAAAGGTCCCTCGCCCATCGGCTCGGGGTGACAGCGAGGCTGCCATCCGGTCATCTGTGATTTGGATATTGGAGGACACCCACCATGGACAAGCTTCAGTTCCTCAACGACCACCCACTGCCCTTCGCCGAGGTCCTGGGGCTGAAGTTCGTTGCCGCCAGCGAGACCGGCGTGAAGGCCGAGATGGTCGTCAAGCCGGAGCTGTGCACGCGGCCCGACATACTTCACGGCGGGGCGGTGATGGCCTTCGCCGACACGCTGGGCGCGGCGGCCACCGTGCTCAACCTGCCGGAAGGCAAGGGCACGACGACGATCGAGAGCAAGACCAATTTCGTCGGACCCGCGCCCGTCGGCACGACGGTGATCGGAGAGACGACGCCGATCCATCGCGGCCGGCGCACCATGGTGTGGCAGACCCGCATCACGACCGCCGAGGGCAAGCTGGTAGCCGTGGTGACGCAGACCCAGATGGTTCTCTAGTAGTGCAGCCGGCGCAGCTTGATCGTCAGCACCAGCGCACGGGCAAGCATTGCCACGGCGCAGACCACAGCGCTCAGTGCTGCCCAGAAGCGGACTTTCTCGAGGGCGGGGCTTGCGTAGGCGCCGATGATCTCCAGGGCGGCACAGACGCCCACACCGACTGCCGCGGCAAGGAACACCAGCTTGGCGTCGCGCGAGATCATCACGACCGATCGATAGTGATCATGCTGCACGGCGATCATCATGCCGCGGACGACGCCGATGATCAGGCCGATGACGGCCGCCGTGGCGAAAGCCAGGCGCGGCTGTCCGGCGCCGATCTGGATCAGGAACAGGCCGGCCGCCACGAACAGGGCGGCCACGCCGGGCGCGAACAACCGCCATTGCGAAAGGTAGGAGCGGCGCATCTCGCGAACGACGAGATAGACTGTGGCGACGCCCCCCAGGGCGAGCAGCAGGTGGACGAGGGACAGGTTGTGGACCATCCCGGCGCAGCCCGACCGCTCAGGAGCTCAGTGGAGGAGCGCCGGCACGAAGGCCTGCAGCGCGGCATCGGCGTCGCTCGCCGTCTGTTGGCGGGCCTGCGACCAGTCGATGCGAATGCTGACGAAGTAATCGCGGAAGCCGGTCAGCATCATCTTGGTATAGAGCCGCGCATTCGCCTGGTTCACGGCGCTGTAGGTGATGCAGCGGAACGAGACGTTGCCATAGATGCAAGTCGACGGCACCGACGGCCGCTCGAACTGCGTGTAGCCGCCGAACCTGACCTGCTGCTCCGAGGAGCTGATCTCGCCCATGAATTCGTCGACGACCAGAGGATTGCCGCTGCCCGGAGGTACACGGCGGCCGCCGTCATAGACGTGGACCGCGATCACCATCTTCTTGGGCGTCGAATAGAAGTAAGTGATGCCCTGGTCGGGCCGGTTGCTGGGCGGCCCGGCATAGTTCACCGAGCGCTCGAACTGCGCACCGCCCACGGTCGCCGGAAAGGTGAGCTTGGTGCCGGGATGAGCGGTTGGCGACGTCGACTGGGTTTGGGCGGCTGCCGCGCCCGCCCAGGCAAACGCGGCGAGTAGTGTCATGGCTGTCACCCCGAGCGCAGCGAGGGGCCTTTGAAACCGCAGGAAAGGTCCCTCGCTCTGCTCGGGTTGACAGCGGGACCGCGGCACGCGGCTGTGCTTCAAGGCCCTAGACATCGAGGTTCGCGACCTTGAGCGCATTGTCCTGGATGAAGTCGCGCCGCGGCTCGACGACGTCGCCCATCAGGGTGGAGAAGATCTCGTCGGCCTCGTCGGCGTGGTTGATCTTGACCTGCAGCAGCGCCCTCGCCTCAGGATCGAGCGTGGTCTCCCACAGCTGGTCGGGATTCATCTCGCCCAGGCCCTTGTAGCGCTGGACCGCGAGACCCTTGCGTCCGGTCTCGAGCACGGCAGCGTACAGTTCGGTCGGCGAGGAGATCTGCATCTCCTTGTCCTTGGCGACAAGGATGCCGGGCCGCTGGTAGACGGCCTGCAGGGCGTCTGCCAGGGCATCGAGACGTCGCGCCTCGGCGCTCTTCATCAGGGGGCCGTCGATGACATGCCGCTCCTGCACGCCGCGCAGGCGGCGCGAGAAGGCGAGCCCACCGTCGGCCGTCGGCTCGCCGGTCCAGCCCTGCTCGAGGGCGGAACTCACCCGGTTGAGGCGGCGTGCGATGTAGTCTGCGGTCTGTCGGGCGAGCTCCGGATCGGCCAGCACATCGGGCTTCAGAGCACCGGCGATCGCGGCCTGCTCGATCACGGCCTGGTTGGTGACGCGGCGCGACAGCGCCAGCGGCTTCACCAGGTTGGTCACCGAGCGGGCTATGTCGACGGTACTGCGCAGGTCAGCGCCGCTCTGCACCGAACCGTCGCCCAGCCTGAACGACGCTCCTTCGAGGCCGCTGTTGATCAGGTGATCGTCGAGCGCGCGCTCGTCCTTGAGGTAGATCGCGGACTTGCCCTTGGCGGCTTTGAACAACGGCGGCTGGGCAATGTAGAGATAGCCGCCGTCGATCAGCTCGCGCATCTGGCGATAGAAGAACGTCATCAGCAGCGTGCGGATGTGACTGCCGTCGACGTCGGCGTCCGTCATGATGATGATCTTGTGGTAGCGCAGCTTGGATATGTCGAAGTCGTCGGCGCCGATCCCGGTACCCAGGGCGGTGATCAGGGTGCCGATCTCGGCCGAGCTCAGCATCTTGTCGAAGCGCGCGCGCTCCACGTTCAGGATCTTGCCGCGCAGCGGCAGGATCGCCTGGTTGGCCCGGTTGCGGCCCTGCTTGGCCGAGCCGCCGGCCGAATCGCCCTCGACGATGAAGAGCTCGCTGAGTGCGGGATCGCGCTCCTGGCAGTCGGCGAGCTTGCCGGGCAGCGAGCTGACGTCGAGCGCGCCCTTGCGGCGGGTGAGCTCGCGCGCCTTGCGGGCGGCCTCGCGGGCGGCGGCGGCCTCGATCACCTTGGTCAGGATCTTGCGCGTCTCGCCGGGATGCTCCTCGAACCACTGGCCGAGCTTGTCGCCGGTCACGAATTCGACGACCGGCCGCACTTCCGAGGAGACCAGCTTGTCCTTGGTCTGTGACGAGAACTTCGGATCCGGCACCTTGACCGACAGCACGCAGGTCAGGCCCTCGCGCATGTCGTCACCGGTCAGGCTCACCTTCTCCTTCTTGGAGAGGCCGCTTTCGTCGGCGTACTTGTTCAGCGTGCGGGTCAGCGCGCCGCGGAAGCCGGCCAGATGGGTGCCGCCGTCGCGCTGCGGGATGTTGTTGGTGAAGCACAGCA
>JAEZHS010000404.1 GCA_023436825.1 Pseudomonadota bacterium
CTCGTGATTGCAGCGAGGACCTTTCTGTAGCGTCAAAGGCCCCCGGCTCCGGTCGGGATGACGAGGCCCGCGAAATACTGCCTTGCGGCTCAGCGGTTTGACTCGCCAGTTGGCGGTTGCAACCATCCCGACAAGCACGGGAGGACATCGGCAATGGCGGGAGTGGACTGGAAGACCTCCACCGTGGAGGCCGGCGGAACCAAGCTGCATCTCAGGCGCGCCGGCAAAGGCCATCCGCTCGTGGTCCTGCATCACGAGACCGGCACTCTCGACGATCTGCCATTCTACGATGCATTGGCGGCAAATTACGACGTGCTGGTTCCGCATCATCCCGGCTACAGCCGCTCCGAACGACCCGACTGGATGCGCAGCGTGCGCGACATCGCCGTCGTCCACCGCAATCTTCTCGGCGAGCTGAAGGTCGGCAAGGCCGCCCTGGTCGGTCTCGGCTTCGGCGGCTGGATCGCGGCCGAGATGGCGACCATGGCGCCCGCCGATCTCTCGCATCTGGTGCTGGTCGGGGCCATGGGCCTCAAGCCGCCGCAGGGCGACATCCTGGATCTCGCCATCACCGGTTATGTCGACTATGCGCGCGCAGGCTTCCACGACCAGAAGGCGTTCGACCGCGTCTATGGCGCCGAGCCCTCAGTCGACCAGCTCGAGATGTGGGACATCTGCCGCGAGATGAGCTTCCGCATCGCCTGGAAGCCCTACATGTACAGCCAGACCCTGCCGCACCTGCTCAAGACCATGCGCGCTCCGGCGCTGGTGGTGTGGGGCGAGCACGATAAGGTGGTGCCCATGAGTGCCGGCAAGCGCTACGTTGAGGCCCTGCCCAACGCCAAGCTCGAGATCGTCAAGGCCAGCGGGCATGTCGTCGACATGGAGCAGCCCGAAGCCCTCGCCAAACTGGTCAGCAACTTCATCGGTCGGGAGTAGTCGCCATGCACCTGATGTACTTCACCGAGCAGCCCATGTCGGCCTACGACGAGCAGGCCGGCCGCGACTTCGGCGCCACGGCACTGATGTTCTCCAACAAGCATTTCGATCCGGTCGCAGGCTCGCGGCTCTACAACAACTACATCGAGCAGTACATGCTGGCCGAGGAGGTCGGCATCGACGGCATCATGCTGAACGAGCACCACAACGCACCGTTCTGCATGCAGGCCAAGGCCAACATCTTCGCCGCCATCCTCGCCGGCATGACCAAGAAGGTGAAGATCGTCATGCTGGGCAACCCGCTGCCGCTGGCGGAGAACCCGATCCGGCTGGCCGAAGAGCTCGCCATGATCGACATGATCTCCAAGGGCCGGCTGGTCTCGGGTTTCGTTCGCGGCGGCGGTCAGGAGCAGCTCGCCACCGGCGTCAACCCGGCCTTCAACCGCGAGCGCTTCGAGGAGGCGCACGATCTGATCACGCAGGCCTGGACGAAGACCGGCCCGTTCCGCTTCGAGGGCACGCACTACCAGCATCGCGTCGTCAATCCGTGGGCGGTGCCGCTGCAGAAGCCCTATCCACGCGTCTGGATCCCGGGCGTGATCAGCAAGGAGACGATCGTGTGGGCGGCGCAACAGCGCTATCCCTACATCGCGCTCAACACCTCGATCGAGCAGACCAAGAAGATCTGGGAGCTCTACGACCAGGTGGCCTTGCAGCAGGGCTATGTCGGCGGCCCGGAGAATCGCGGCTACCTGATCCAGGTCCACATCTCCGACAACGAGGACAAGGCGCGCGAGAACGCCAAGCAGTTCCGCTGGATGCAGGGCGAGTTCACCGGCCTCGCCCATCCGGTGTGGAGCACGCCCTCGGGCTACGGCTCGCCCACCAACCGCCGCGCCTTCGTCGAGTTCGCGGCCGGCCGCGCCGTCAATCCGCGCGGCAACACCAGCTTCGAGCAGCAGGTCGAGGATCTGCGCATCATCTACGGAACGCCCGATCAGGTGGTAGCCAAGCTGAAGCGCATCCTCGAGCAGACCCGGCCGGGCATCCTCGCGCTGTGGGGCAATGACGGTTTCGTCAGCCAGGAGGATTCGCTCACCTGTATCCGGCTGATGGGCCAGGAGGTCTTCCCGGCGATCCGCGAGATCGCCAAGAGCCTCGACCTCAAGAGCCCGTTCGAATCCAACGCGCCGGTGCACTTGAAATATTCGACCGATCTGAAGCCGGCCAAGGCGGCGGCAGCGGAGTAAGGCACCTCAAGTCCTCCCCCGTTACGGGGGAGGAGAATGAAAGACATTCAGGGGAGACCACCATGCAACTCGGCGCTTCTCTACCGGTCGGTGACATCGGTACCGGCCCGAGCGTTCTGCGCGACTATGCGCAAGCCGCCGAGGAGCTGGGCTATACCTACCTTCTGGCGCCCGACCATGTGCTGGGCGGTAACCCCGGCGTCGACCACGGCGGCAAGCGCGTCGGTACCACGGCCACCGCCTATCACGATCCCTTCGTCGTGTTCGCTTTCCTCGCGGGCGTCACCAAGAAGATGGGCTTCGCTTCCGGCGTCGTGATCCTGGCCCAGCGCCAGGCCGCGCTCGTCGCCAAGCAGGCCGCCTGCCTCGACGAGCTGTGCGAGGGCCGCTTTCGCCTCGGCATCGGCGTCGGCTGGAACGAGATCGAGTTCCAGGGGCTCGGCATGGATTTCCATACGCGCGGCAAGCGCTCGGCCGAGCAGGTGCGCTTCATGCAGGCGCTGTGGGCCGAGCCGCACGTGAAGTTCCAAGGCGAGTTCCACCAGCTCGACGACGGCGGCATCAACCCGCGGCCGAAATCGGGCCGCGTGCCGATCTGGTTCGGCGGCCACGCCGAGGCGACCTTCCGGCGCACCGCCAAGTACGGCGACGGCTTCATGCCGCTCGCCTATCCGGCGGGCGACGCAGCGTTGAAGGCGTTCGACAAGCTGCGCGGCCTGATCAAGGCGGAGGGTCGTGACCCGGCCTCGGTCGGGTTGGAGGTCTGGGTCTCGCCCGGCATCGGCACGCCCGACGACTGGCGCCAGGAGTTCACCTTCTGGAAGGAGGCGGGCGTGACCCACGTCACCGCCCACACGACCTATGTCAGCAACCATCACAAGCGCATCGCCGGCAAGAGCTATGCCGAGCACCTCGACGCCATTACGCGCTATCGCAAGGCCGTCGCCGACCTTCTATAAGGTCTTGCCGGACCGCGGGGCTCCAGGCCCGCTCATGAATCATGAACTTGAGCGGGCCTGGAG
>JAEZHS010000143.1 GCA_023436825.1 Pseudomonadota bacterium
AAGGTCTGCGCCTCGGCCGAATTCAACGACGTCTGTACAGTGCCGATGAAGTCGCTCGGCAAGCACCGGCTGCGCGGCGTGCCCGCACCGGTCGAGATCTTCACCCTGCCGGATTGAGTGCTGGTCCCGTTACGTGTTCTCTGTCACCCCGAGCGCAGCGAGGGGCCTTCAGGGCCGCAGGAAAGGTCGCTCGCTGCGCTCGGGATGACAGCGGGCCTGTGTCAGGCATTCGTGATTCCAGGTACTAGACCAGGACCTTCCAGCCCTCGACCCAGCCCAGCGCTTCCTCGTCAGGCAGGGGCTGGCTCGAGGCATCGACCTCGAGACGATCGCCGAGCTTTCGCGCGCCGCAGAGCGCGAGCACCTTGTCGAGCTTCTTGCCGCCGCCGCAGAACGTATCCTGGTAGGTCATGTCGCCAAGCGCGATGACGCCGTAGCGATGGCCCGACAGGTCGGGACGCTCGCGCTCCAAGGTCTCGGCCAGCGGCAGGATGTTGGTCGGGATGTCGCCCGAGCCGTGGGTCGCACAGACCACCAGCAGCACGTCGTGCGCCATGAGATCGGCAGTCGTTGCCGCCTTGTCGGTGACGTCGACGGCATGGCCCGCCGCATCGAGCACCGGCTTCAGCGCATCGGCCACCATCTGGGCGTTGCCCGATTCGGTGCCGACCAGGATCAGGATCGTCGCCATTGCCGACGGGATAGGCGAGCACGTGCCGCGATGCGACGCGACCGGATGGCGCGGGTGGCGATCGGAGGGGTGTCGTGCCAGTCTGCTGCGCCATGGAGAGAACCCCCGTCATCGCCGCCCTCGAAGGTGGCGTCCTCACCCTCACGCTCAATCGCCCGCAACGGCTCAATGCCATGAGCGATGCCCTGATCGAGGCGATGAACCACGAGTTGGCGCGTGCCCGCGACGATGCCGATATCCGCGCCATCCTGCTGACCGGCATCGGCCGTGGCTTCTGCGCCGGCGCCGACCTTTCCGGTGGCGGGACGGTCGATGCGTCGGCCAATACGCCGCCGGACCTCGGCGCCGGCATGGACCGTCTTTTCAACCCGATGATCCGCGCCATGCGCGAGCTGCCCAAGCCGATCGTGGGCGCCATCAACGGCGTGGCGGCGGGTGGCGGCGCGAACCTCGCGCTCGCCTGCGACATCGTCCTGGCGGCGCGTTCTGCGCGCTTCGACCAGGCCTTCGTGCGCATCTCACTGATGCCGGACCTCGGCGGCACGTATTTCCTGCCGCGCACCGTGGGCGACGCGCGAGCGCGCGGCCTTGCCATGCTGGGCAAGTCGGTGCCGGCCGAGGAGGCGGAGCGTATGGGCATGATCTGGCAGACCGTCGACGATGGTGCGCTGATGGCCGAGGCGGCGAGGCTCGCGCGCCGGCTCGCCAGCGGACCGACGCTCTCCTATGCCGCGATCAAGAAGGCGATCAACGCGGCCGCCACCAACACGCTCGACCAGCAGCTCGACCTCGAGCGAGACAGCCAGCGCGAGCTCGGCCGTAGCGCCGACTTCCGCGAAGGCGTGACGGCCTTTCTGGCCAAGCGGCCGGCCGAGTTCGCAGGACGCTGAAGACCATGAGCTACAACACCATCACCGTCGCCCACGACCAGGGCCTGACCACGCTGACCCTCAACGCGCCCGACAAGCTGAACGCCGTGTCGCGCAAGATGATCGCCGAGCTGAAGGACTGCTGGGAGAAGCTTGCCGCCGACGGCTCGGTCCGCGCGGTGCTGCTGACCGGCGCCGGGCGAGGCTTCTGCGCCGGCGCCGATCTCAGCGATCCCGATCGCGACAACAGCGCGACGGCCGATTCGGGGGCCGCCCTGGACAAGTACTTCAATCCCGTGATCCGCCTGATGCGTTCGGTGCCCAAGCCGATCGTGGCGGCGGTGAACGGACCGGCCGCCGGCGTCGGCATGAGCTTCGCGCTCGCTGCCGACATCGCGATCGCCGGAAAGTCGGCGAGCTTCCTGCAGGCCTTCTCCCGCATCGGCCTCCTGCCCGACGGCGGCAGCACCTGGTTCCTGCCGCGCCTGGTCGGCGAGCAGCGGGCACGAGCGCTCGCCATGCTCGCGCCCAAGATCAGCGCCGAGCAGGCCAGGGAGTGGGGCCTGATCTGGGACGTCGTCGAGGACGGCGAGCTGATGAAGACGGCGACCGAGGTGGCGCGCGGCCTGGCCGACGGGCCGACCCTGTCGCTCGCGCGCATCAAGGAGGCGATGAACCGCGCTTCGGGCAACGCGCTTAGCCAACAGCTCGACCTCGAGCGCGACTTCCAGCGCGAGCTCGGCCGCAGTGAGGATTTCAAGGAGGGCGTCACGGCCTTCCTCGCCAAGCGCAAGCCTCGGTTCAAGGGCAAGTAGGGGGAAGCAAGGATGACGACGCCGCACAAGGAGATCACGTCGGGCCTGAAATTTCCGGAAGGGCCTGTCGCCATGCCCGACGGCTCGGTGATCCTGGTCGAGATCGCGCGCCAGACGCTGACCCGCGTCATGCCCGACGGCAAGCAGCACGTGATCGCCAAGCTGGGCGGCGGCCCCAACGGCGCGGCCATGGGCCCCAAGGGCAAGATCTACGTGACCAACAACGGCGGCTTCAACTGGATCGAGCGGCCGGACGGCCGCATGTTCCCGGGCACCGCGCCGGCCGACTACAAGGGCGGGTCGATCCAGGTGGTCGATCCGGAGACCGGCAAGTTCGAGACGCTTTACGATTCGTGCGACGGTCGCAAGTTGAACGGGCCCAACGACCTGGTGTTCGACGATGCCGGCGGCTTCTGGTTCACCGACCTCGGCAAGACGCACGAGCGCCAGACCGATCGCGGCGCCGTCTACTACGCCAAGGCCGACGGCTCGAAGATCGAGGAGAAGATCTTCCCGCTGGAGCGGCCCAACGGCTGCGGCCTCTCGCCCGACGGCAAGACGCTCTATGTCGTCGAGACGCCGACCGCGCGCTGCTGGTCGTTCGAGCTTTCGTCGCCCGGCGAGATCAAGTCGGCCAACGGGCCGTTCCGCGGCGAGAAGGGCCGCGTGGTCGCGGGCCTCGGCGGCTATCAGATGTTCGATTCGCTGGCCGTCGATTCGGCGGGCCATATCTGTGTCGCCACGCTGATCACCGGCGCGGTGTCCGACATCTCGCCCGACGGCAAGTCGGTGACGCAGTACAAGCTGCCCGATCCGATGGTCACCAACGTCTGCTTCGGCGGCAAGGACCTGCGCACGGCCTTCGCCACGCTGTCGCTCACCGGCAAGCTGGTGAGCTTCGAATGGCCGAGGCCGGGTCTGAAGCTCGAGTACCTGAACAAGTAGGCCGCTCGTGGCGCGCGGTCGACGGAAGAACGTCACGCCCAATCGCGGCGGCATGGCGTTCGGCCGCAACCTGATGGTGCTGGCTGCGGTGATCCTGGCCCTCGGCGCCTACGGCGTCGTGAGAGGCGCGCTGACGCTGAAATGGCCGCGCGCCGACGCCACCATCACCAGCGCCGAGCTGCTGCGCCAGACCACGACCAGCCGCGGCGCCGACAGCCGCTCGATCGAGGAAGGCTGGAACAGCTTCCATGTGCTCTACCAGTATCGCGTCGGCGACCGCGATTACGTGGCGGGCGGCGTCGAGCCCTACGACTTCGGAATGCAGAACTCCGCTGGCGCCGCGAAGATGAGGGAGCGCCATCCCATCGGCTCGGAGGCCAAGGTCGCCTACGATCCCGGCAATCCGGCCGTGGCCTATCTCGAGCCGGGGCCGAGCTCGTTCGCGCTCGCGCTGTCGGGCATCGGCGCGTTCATGCTGTTGGCCGGCTGGTGGGTGCGAACCAAGGCCGCGCAGGGCATCGGCGCCATGAACGAGGAGGGCGCCACCGAACGCATCGCCAAGGCGCAACGCGAGGGCGATACTCTCTAGGAGCTCTGCACAGTGGTTGCCAAGCCCAACACAAGCAACACATTGCCGTGCTTGTCGTCCGAGAGGCTGTGTCCGACATGACATAGACCAGCGCAAGCCGATGGCCTTGGTATCGGCAGCGATGGCTTTTCTTGCGCAATCCCTGGGCTATGGCACCGCTGTAGATCGAGGACAAGACGGTGAAAGCTGTCGCCCGGCATGGCGGTGACAGTCGAGATCAAGACCGGCTCGCGCAGCATCCTGACCTACCTGCTCTCGCCGCTCGTCCGCTACAAGCACGACAGCCTGCGCGAACGCTGATCGTATTCGTCTTCGAATTCTTCCCCTGCTGGTGCCTTGATGTCCCAGTCTGCAAACATCTCCAGCGGCTGCTGAAAACGCAGCTCCCCTATTGCACACCATCAATGCTGCATAGAAATGGATGGCGCGGCACCGGCATAGGATAGCCCTGCCAAAAACCAGCGTGTGCCCACGAGAACGGCGCTTAACGTCAGGCTCAAGCGTGCTGCGGTATCGTCAGCAACTGCTGTGACGTCTCGTCAACATGGGGGCTCATATTCGAGTTTTCCGATGCACTGGGTGGGCCAAACGAAGCCATGGCCTGCACGAGCTGCTGTATTGCCCCAGTTGGCGGCACGCTCTCGATTGCGCCGACCAGACCATGCGTCTCGCCGTCGATGCCGTCGGTGAAGTAGAGGGTGCTCGGGCTGCCGTCGCTGCCGCCGCCGCCGAAAGTCAGGGCCCAGAGACCGCCCGGCGTCTGTCCCGAACCGGCCGAGATCGGGATCGTGCCTTCGAACTTGTGGGTCTGGAGATCGAAAGCGTTGATTTCGCTGTCCTGGAAGCTGAAATTGCCCACCAGAAGGTCGCCGCTGAACTTGCCGAAATCGTCTGGAGCGATAGCGACGCCCCACGGAGCGGCGAGAGGGCTGTGAGGGCCGCCGAGCAGCACTCCATGCGGCTCGAGTTTGCCGCTCTCGCTGAAAACGGCCACCGCCCCGTCGCCTGGGCCGGCCATTGTCTGCGCCTGACGTCCGGCAGGCGCATAGGTTACATACACATCGCCGCCAATGTCCGTCACATTGAAGGGGACGAGCCCCCGGGCTTCGATTTGGCCGGGGGTCCGAAACGCATGACGGCCTAGGTCGACCGGGTCGAAGCTACTGTTGAAGACGTCGATGGTCCCGCCGCTGGTGTTGGCGGCGTAGAGCATCGTATGAGCCTCGTTGACCGCCAATCCGGTATAGACGGCGTTCGGCGTCGTCACTTCGATGTGCGCGGTTGACCCGTCTGTCCCGAGGCTGGAGTTCCAGGCGGAGATCGTCCCGTTGAGATCGGCGAAGATGAAGCTGGCGCTCATGAGGTTGCCGGCGGTCAGCTTGAAAGATGATGCGTTCGTATTGGAAACCTGTCCCGTGGGGCCTTGGGGGCCGGTCCCGGTGGTCGGGATGTTCACTGTGAAAACGGGAACGGGATTATTGACGTCGGTGCTGTCGGTCACCGAGTAGAGAGTGGTCGAGTTGGTGCCCTGGTTCGAGACCCAGAAGGGGCTGCTGCCAGGCCTAAACGAAACGCCCCAAGGGTTCACCAAATGCGGGTCAGTTGCCTCGGCCAATCCGTCAATGTCCGAGACCAAATTCGTCTGAACATAGACGGACGCATCGGCGGCGGACTTCGGATCAGATTGGAATGGCGCTGATTTAGGCATGACTGTTCCCTCCATGATGTTTGAACAACTGAGAGGGTCGAGCAGCCGGTTCTCCGGGAACGACCGGACCGGGCGCTACGGCCTGAGGCATCGTTCAACGTCGAGACGACGCACAGAATAGGCCTCTTGGTTTGTAATATATGCGACCTCGTGCTTGATCTCGCAATCGTGATCGAAAGCTCCGAGACCACGAGCGACACCTGCACTTCATTCTCATGATGGGAACAAGGCGCACGCGGGCCCGAAATCGGGAAATCGCGCCGGGACTCCCCTTCGGTGCCAAATTTTTCGCCCGAGCGGTACGACAACACCGGTTGATTTCACATCCTCGCCGGCCTCTGTTCGGCCTTGGCAATCCGGCCTTCGGGAACACCATTTGTTGTTTGATCACGACACTGGTCTCATTTGGCGGCGCCACGCCCGCCGACTGCATCGCGAACAACCAGCGCTTGTCCGAGTCGACGATCGGCTTCTGGCAGACCGTGTACGAGGGAGACTATGGCCGCGTGACGTTCGGCGCCCAGCACGAGTACCTTAAGCCTAAAGCCTTCAATGGAATCGGTGGGGCTCCTTCGACCGACGATAACGTCGTCATGACGGCGCCCAGCTAGTAGCGCGTCACAGTGATCATGGCCGTTTTGTTGAAGCGGATGACAGCATTGCTGGCATTGGTGCCCAGCCACGCGAGCATGGCGCTATCGCCGGTCGAGCCCCCATCCGCGCCCCCTACGGCGCGCAAAAACTCGCGAAACCGAAATTGGTCGGGCAGGACCTCAGTTATTGACAGGGTTGGGTACTTAAGTTATATAGACCTTGCAGCTGCGCTTCCAGGCGGCATCGTTCTATGCATCGTTCATCCGATTACCACCGCGCGGCAGATACCGCGCCAGCCCGCCCGGCTGGCTCGGATGGGCGCGCCTGGACTCCGAGCGAGAGGTCGCCCGCTGTCCCACCCTGAAAACCGGTAGCGGAAACAGCGGAAACAGCGGGAATTCAACAGGGGCTCAATGGATGGGGTGTCAGCCTCTCAAGACCAACAAGAGGGTCGGGCGGGGAAAGGCGGGAATGCCGGAAAATCGCCAGCACCGTTGTTGGCAGTGCAGGCACCGGGCTTTCCGCCCGCGGCGGATCCCGTCAGGCCCTCACCAGCGCTCGGACCTCGCGGCTGGCGACGATCTTGCCGGTGGCGTAGGTCTCGTGGTTGGTGTCGACGTCGCCCAGCTTGTAGCGGTAGTTCACCATCATGGCGTAGGACTGCTTCAGCCCGTTGGCGCTGGTGTCGGCGAGCCAGTTCAGCCGCTCGACCACCGCGCCGTTGCCGAGATGGAAATGCGCCACGCGATCGAGGGCGCGGCCCCTCTCGTCGGTCGTGGTGAGATAGCGCGCGGCGAGGCGCGACAGGATGGGCCGGAGCGCCTTGTCGATGGCGGGCGTCTCCCACCAGATCGGGCGGTCGAGCAGCTTGCGCACGGCGGCGGCGCCGGCGGCTTCGTTGGTCACAGGCACCAGCGAGGCGATCTCCGACGGCGTCAGCGCGCCGTCGCCCTCGTTCTTCAGCCGACCGTCGACGTGCTGGCGCAGGCCGGGGATCGGCGAGAGGGTGGCGAAGTCCTTGATGTTGGGCAGGTCGCGGGCGAGCTGCTCGGCCACGCGCTTGATCAGGAAGTTGCCGAAGCTGATGCCGGCCAGTCCCTGCTGACAGTTGGAGATCGAGTAGAAGATCGCCGTGTTGGCATGCTTGGGGTCGCTGGTCTCGGCGCGGGCGTCGAGCAGGCGCTGCACGTTGCCGGCCATGCCGTTGACCAGCGCCACCTCGACGAAGATCAATGGCTCATCCGGCATGCGCGGATGGAAGAAGGCAAAGCAGCGGCGGTCCGAGTCCAGCCGGTTCTTGAGATCGCGCCACGACCGGATGGCGTGCACGGCCTCGTAGTCGACGAGCTTCTCGAGCAGCGCCGCCGAGGCCTTCCAATCGATGCGCACCAGGTCGAGGAAGCCGACGTCGAACCAGGCGCTGAGCAGGGGCCGCAAGTCCTCGCTCAGTGCTCGCGCGGCGGCATCGCTCTTGCCCAGGGTCAAAAGCTCGGCGCGCAGGTCGACCACGAACTTCACGCCTTGCGGGACGCCGACGAACTCGCGCAGCAGGCGCACCGCCGGTGGCTCGAGCGCGCGCACCAGCGCGCGCGCCGGATCCTTGGAGCCGCGCCATTTCTCGACGGTCGCCAGCGCCGCCTCGCGCGGCAGGCCGTAGTCATTGGCAAGCGTCACCAGGAACTTCCTGCGGCCCGCCGGCGACAGCGAGAGATACGCCTGGCCCAGCTCCGCCGCGCGTCCGCGCCGCGCCGTCTCGCCGCCCCTGCCTTCCAGGCAGGCATCGATGCGGCTCTTCAGCCGCAGGATGTCGTCGTCGGGAAGGTCGGGCCTGAGCGGCAGGCCCGCGACTTCGCGGGCGCCGCGGGCAGTTTCGACGAAGGCGTTGCGCAGGCGTTCGAGGGTACGGTCGACGGTGTTGGAGAAGGGAAGTGCCATGCGCCGATTATGTCACGGCGAACGTGTCACTCCAGTGGCATGCATGAACGAAGCTTCACTTGTTCAATGTCTGCCACAGATACCAGCTCGCCACCGTGCGGAAAGGCCGCCATTTCTCGCCTGCCTTGGCCAGCGCCTCGGGCGAGGGCAGCTTGCGCTTGCGAAATGCCGTCGCATAGGCCTTGCGCAGGCTGTAGTCGTCGACCGGCAGCACGTCGGGCCGGCCCCGCCGGAACATCAGGAACATCTCGGCGCTCCAGCGGCCGATCCCGCGCACCTCGATCAGGCGTTCGATCAGGGCGGCGTCGTCGAGCAGAAGCGCCTCGTCGAGCGTCGGCAAACGGCGCGTCGCGACCTTGTCGGCGAGATCGCGCAGCGCCAGCACCTTGGCGCGCGACAGGCCGACGCCGCGCAGCCTCTCATCCGCTGTGCGCCGGATGTGCAGCGGCGTGAAACCCAGCCTGGCGCGCGGATAGAGCGCTTCGATGCGGCCGTAGATCGTCGCCGCCGCCTTGTTGGAGAGCTGCTGATAGACGATCGCTTCGGCAAGCGCGCCGAACAGGCTGCGCGAGGCCTTGAGCTGCATGGCGAAGGGCCCGACGGCGTCGATCACCGCGGCCAGGTCCGGATCGGCCCTGCTGAGATGCGCGACCGCGCCCTTGGGATCGAAGGCGAAGTCGGTCATAGCCGATCGAACAGAGGGCCCGCCGAAAGTGCCGATGCTCCCTCGATCTCGAGGATGCGGCGCTTGGTGGCGACGCCGCCCGAAGCCGAGAAGCCGCCCATCCTGCCGTCGGCGCCCAGCACGCGATGACAAGGCACGATGATGGCGATGGGATTGCGGCCGAGCGCCTGGCCGACTTCGCGCGATTCGTGGGGCGCACCGAGGCGCTTGGCGATCTCGCCGTAGGTCATGGTCCGTCCCGGCGGAATGGTGCGTGCGACCTCGTAGACGCGGCGATGGAACTCGGGCGCATCGGCGAGGTCGATCGGAACGTCGCTGAGATCGATTGTCTCGCCCTTCAGGAGCGCCAGCACGCGGTCGATGACGCGCTGCACGCCCGTGGGCGGCGTGCTCTCGACCGCGCCCGACCAGCGTTGCTGCAGGCGCGAGCGTGTGGCGTCGGCGGTCGCCAAGGGCAGGTGGAAGCCGGCGATGCCCTTGGCATTCCAGGCGATGCCGCAGGTCCCGATCGGCGTGTCGAAGAGGGCGAAGGCTTGTGCGGCCATGGCCGCACGCTCCACCTAACCGGTCATCCCGTCAAGTGGGTGATTTCAAGCCGCTTGGCGCAGGCGCGCAACCTCGCTCTCGACCATCGCCCGGTAGGGTCCGCGCCGGCGCATCAGCTCGTCGGGCGGACCGTCCTGCAGCACGCGCCCGCGGTCGAGGAAGACGATGCGATCGAAGCCGCGCAGCGTCGACAGGCGGTGGGCGATGGCGATCACGGTGCGGCCCTGCATCAGCCGGTCGAGCGCCTGACGGATCATCTCCTCGGACTCGATGTCGAGCGACGACGTCGCCTCGTCGAGTAGCACGATCGGCGAATCCTTCAGGAGCGCGCGGGCGATGGCGATGCGTTGGCGCTGTCCGCCCGACAGGCGCGTGCCCCGGTCGCCGACGATGGTCGAGTAGCCGCTGGGCAGCGTCTCGATGAAATCGCAGCGCGCTGCCTCGGCCGCCGCCTTGACCTCGCGGTCGGAGGCCTCGGGACGGCCGTAGCGGATGTTCTCCAGGATCGAGCGGTGCAGCAGCGATATGTCCTGCGGCACGAAGGAGATGGCGCGGCGCAGGCTCTCCTGGGTGATGTGGGCGATGTCCTGGCCGTCGATCAGGATGCGCCCGCGATCGAGGTCGTGGAAGCGCTGCAACAGCGCGAGCGCCGTCGACTTGCCGCCGCCCGAAGGCCCGACCAAGCCGGTGCGGCGACCGGCGGCGATGTCGAGCGTGAAGTCCTCGAACACCCGGCGGCCGCCGGGATAGCTGAAGGCGACGCTGTCGAACGCCGCGTGAGGCATGCGCTCGCGGCGCCACGCCAGCGGCACCGCCATGGGATGCTCGCGCATCTCGTGTTCCTGCAGCAGCGTGCCGATGGCCTCGGCAAGGCGCGCCATGTGCTGCGTGGCGTCGACCAGCGCCACGGCGAGATCGCGCGTGGCGTGCAGGATGGTGAAGCCCAACGTGCATACCAGCACGACGTCGCCTGCGCTCGCCTGGCCGC
The DNA here is from genome assembly GCA_023436825.1 of Pseudomonadota bacterium. Next base: position 10,366 of record JAEZHS010000143.1, read on the forward strand.
GCTGCCACAGCATGATCGCCCAAGCGAGCACCGCCACGGTCAGCACGATGGTCAGCGCCGCATGCAGCAGGCGCACTCGCTCCAGGTACTGGATGCTGCGGCGCCGCGCGGTCATCTCGCGTCCCACCGTGCGGTCGAACCGGCGGTGCTCGCGATGGATGGCGCCGAAGGTGCGCACCAGCGGCATGTTGCCGATGACGTCGGCCAGCTCGCCTTCGACCTTGGCGGCGCGATTGGCAAAACCGTGATGCAGGGGCGTGCCGCGCGCCGCCAGCTTGAACAGCATCAGCATGACGACGGCCGCGACTGCGGTGAGGGCCGCCGCCATGGGCACACTGACGAGCGCGAGGAAGGCGATGGCGCACAGCGTCGCCAGGCACGGCGGGAGGACGTTCCAGATAAAAAGATTCTCCACTGCGAATGCGGCATTCGACGTCGCCGTGATACGGCCGGTCAGCGTTCCCGCTAGTCGCTGGGAGAAATAGTTCGGGGCATGGCCCGTGAGATGGCGGAAAAGCTCGCTGCGCAGATCTCCGGTGACGCCGACGAACGCATGGCTGGTGATCCAGCCGGCCAGCCGCCACAAGAGATTGTCGGCGGCGATCAGCGACACAAGCAAGCCGAAGGCGAGCCAGATCGAACCTTCGGGCGCGTTACCCGACAGCACGTCGACCAGGAATTTCACACCGTACTGGGAGCTCACCGAGCAGGCGACGGCGCCGATCACCGCCGCGAGGATCGCGGCATGCGACAGCGCCCGCCGGCGCACGTAGCGCAGCAGGAAAGCAATCGGCCGTTTGGCGTAGGAGCTGAGTCGATCCATTCCGCTCGTCACGATGTTTTGGGGGTCATTGTCGTTACCGAAGATTCGCGGGACGCGCTGTGACAAAAAAGGGGCTGCCGCCCGCCGACCATATTTGAGCGTCAACTCCGGGCTACGTTCATTCGCCGAACCCCGGCCCTAGCCGGGGTTTGTCATGTCCGGCAACAGCGTTCAGGAGGAGGCGGGTTTCATGCGAATTGCGCAAATTGCACCGTTGACCGAGGCGATCCCACCGGAACTGTACGGAGGCACCGAGCGCGTCGTTTCCTGGCTCACCGAGGAACTGGTGGCTCTGGGCCACGATGTCACGCTGTTCGCCAGCGGCAACTCGCGCACCGCAGCTAAGCTCGAAGCGATGTGGCCGCGTGCGCTGCGTCTCGACGACACGGTGCGCGATCCGATGGCGCTGCACATCGCCATGCTGGAGCGCGTGCGTCGGCTTGCCAGCCGATTCGACGTGCTGCATTTCCATCTCGATTACCTGCCCTTCTCGGTATTCTCGCGGCAGGCCACGCCGTTCATCACCACGATGCATGGCCGCCTCGACCTCCCGGAACATCAAACGGTATTCAACGCTTTTGGCTCCGTGCCGGTGATCTCGATCTCCGACATGCAGCGCAGGCCGGTGCCGCAGGCGCGCTGGATGAAGACAATCTACCACGGCCTGCCAGCAGACCTGCTGACACCGGGCAAGGCAGAGCCTGCATACCTCGCCTTCCTGGGGCGCATCGCGCCGGAGAAGTCGGTCGATCGCGCTATTCGCATCGCGGTGGAGTCGGGGTTGCCGCTGAAGATCGCCGCCAAGGTCGACCGTGTCGATCGCGACTATTTCGAGCGCGACATCCGGCCGATGCTCGACCTGCCGGGCATCGACTATATCGGCGAGATCGACGACGCACAGAAGTCGGCGTTCCTGGGCGGCGCGCTGGCACTGCTCATGCCGATCGACTGGCCGGAGCCATTCGGTCTGGTGATGATCGAGGCGATGGCCTGCGGCACACCCGTCATCGCTTTCCCCAGCGGCTCGGTGCCCGAGGTCATCGAGCATGGCGTGACCGGGCTGATCGTCGACAGCGAAGCCTCTGCCGTCGACGCCATCCGTAACGAGCTCGCGCATCTGTCGCGTCCCGGCATACGTGCCCGCTTCGAGGAGCGCTTCACCGCGCGCCGGATGGCCGAGGAGTATGTCGAGGTCTATCGCGACTTGATCGCCGGCAATCGGCGCCGGCGTCCGAGGCCGATAAACGGAGCGAAGCCCGCCGATCAACATATCGATGACCGTCATCAAATTGGAACGGATCGTGGGCTATATGTAGCGGATTGAGCTGAATTCGGAGTTGCTTGGAGTGGCTGATCCGCGAGGCGAGAGCCGAGTCCGCCTGAAGCAAGCGGTGCGCCGCCACCGAGCACTGTCCCGAGAAGGCCTTCTCGAACGCCTGTTCGAGCGGCTGTTCCGCGGCTTGGTCTACACGCAGATCTGGGAAGACCCGGAGATCGACCTCGAGGCGCTGGCGCTCGGCCCCGACTGCCACGTAGTGGCCATCGCCTCGGGTGGCTGCAACGTGATGTCCTACCTGACGGCCGATCCGGCGCGCATCACGGCCGTCGATCTCAGCGTGGCCCACGTGGCGCTCAACCGGCTCAAGCTCACGGCGGCCCGCCGGCTGCCGACGTGGCAGGCGTTCTACCGGTTCTTCGGCGAGGCCGACGATCCGGCCAATGTCGATGCCTACGACCGGTTGATCGCGCCGTATCTCGATCTCGAGAGCCGCGCCTACTGGCAGGGCCGCAGCCTGCACCAGGCCGGGCGGCGGCGGATCTCGATCTTCGCCCGCAATGCCTACCGGCATGGCGTGCTCGGCCGCTTCATCGGCGTCAGCCACGTGGCGGCGCGTCTCTACGGCGTCGACCTACGCCAGCTTCTCTCGGCGCGCTCGATCGAGGAGCAACGGCGCTTCTTCGAGACCGTGCTGGCGCCTCTGTTCGACAAGCCGGCGGTGCGCTGGGCGACCGCCAACCGCCTGTCGCTCTACGGCCTGGGCATCCCGCCGGCGCAATACGAGGCGCTGGCCGGCGGCAGCGACATGCGCCAGGTGCTGCGCTCGCGCGTCGAGCGGCTGGCCTGCGGCTTCAGCCTAGACGACAACTACTTCGCCTGGCAGGCTTTCGGCCGCTCCTACGCCGGCGAGGCGAACGGCCCGTTGCCGCCCTATCTCAGGCGCGAGCACTTCCATGCCGTGCGCAGCCGTGCCAACCGTGTCGAGGTGCTGAACCGGTCGATCACGGAGCATCTTGCGGGCTGCCGCGACGCCTCGCGCGACCGCTATATCCTGCTCGACGCCCAGGACTGGATGACCGACGTGCAGCTCGATGCGCTGTGGCGCCAGATCACCCGCACTGCCCGGCCGGGCGCACGCGTGATCTTCCGGACCGCGGCCGAGCCGTCGCTGCTGCCGGGACGGCTCGATCCTAAACTGCTGGGGCGCTGGCGCTACGAGGAGGCATTGTCGCGAGAGTTCACCGAGCGCGATCGCTCGGCGATCTACGGCGGCTTCCATCTCTATGTCCTCGAGGGCTGACGTGGCAGGCGAGGCAGCCCTGATGGACCGCATCTATCGGCGGCAGCGCCACGTCTACGATCTCACGCGCAAATACTATCTGCTGGGTCGCGACGAGCTCATCGACCGGCTGGCGCCGCCGGCCGATGGCCGCGTGCTCGAGATCGGCTGCGGCACGGCGCGCAACCTGATCGCCGCCGCGCGGCGCTGGCCGCAGGCGCGTTTCTACGGCATCGACATCTCGGGCGCGATGCTCAGCACCGCGCGCCAGGTCGTGGGACGCACCGAGGTTGCCGACCGCATCGTGCTGGCCCGCGCCGACGCCACCGCCTTCGATCCCGCCTGGCTGTTCGGCGTTCCCTCTTTCTCGCGCGTCTTCTTCTCCTACAGCCTGTCGATGATCCCCGGCTGGACCTCGGCGCTGGCGCAGGCGACGGCCTGGCTGGCGGCGGATGGCGAGCTGCATATCGTCGATTTCGGCGGCCAGGAGCGATTGCCGGTGCTGTTCCGCGCCGGCCTGCGGCGATGGCTGCGGCATTTCCACGTCAGCCCGCGCGATGCGCTGCAAACCGAGCTGGCGACGCTCGCCGGGCAGTGCGGCACCGTGGTGCGCTTCGAGCGGCCCTACGGCGGCTACGCCCAGTACGCCCAGTTCCGGCGGTAGGGTTGTCGCCCGCCTCTGCGTGATAGACTTGGAGTCCAATGGACTCCCTGATCACGGCCGCCGCGCGCGCCCTCGCAACGGGTGATCTTTTAGGCGCCTTGAAGCGGGTCGCCCTGCGCGACGATCCTCCGGCCCTTGCGCTTCGTGGCATCGCGATGGCGCAGCTCGGCGATTTCGAGCGGGCCAAGGCGCTTCTGCGCCGCGCCGCGCGGGCCTTCGGTCCGAGGGAAACGGTGGCCCGAGCGCGCTGCGTCGTCGCCGAGGCCGAGATCGCCTTGGTCTCGCGCGATCTGGGCTGGCCGGCGAAGACGCTCGATGCCGCGCGCGCGACGCTCGAAGCACACGGCGACCCCATCAACGCCGCCCATGCCCGGACCCTCGAGCTGCGGCGGCTGCTCCTGATCGGTCATCTCGACCGAGCCGAGCAGGCGCTTGCCGGCGTCGACTCTGCGCCGTTGCCGCCGGCGTTGAAAGCCAACCACGAACTGGTCGTGGCCGGAATCGCGCTGCGGCGCCTGCGTACGAAGACGGCGCGGGCGGCTCTCGCCCGGGCGGCGCAGGCGGCGCACGACTCCGGCATCCCGGCGCTGATCGCCGAGGTCGAAAGCGCGTCGCAGGTATTGACCACGCCCGCGGCGCGCCTGTTGGCGCACGGTGACCAGCGCCTCCTGCTGCTCGAGGACGTCGAGGCGCTGCTGCAATCGAAGGCGCTGGTGGTCGATGCGTGCCGTCACGCCGTGCGTGACGCAGACACAGTGGTCTCTCTCGCCCGGCGTCCGGTCCTGTTCGCGCTCGCCCAGGCATTGGCCGAGGCGTGGCCTGCTGACGTGCCGAGGGCCAGGCTGATCACGCGGGCCTTCCGGGGAAAGCATGCCGATGACTCGCATCGTGCGCGCTTGCGGGTGGAGATCGGCCGACTCCGCGCGGCACTTCGCACGCTGGCCGATGTGAGCGCAACCAGCCAAGGCTTTGCTCTGGCGCCACGGCGCGCTCGCGAGGTCGTCGTGCTGGCGCGGCCGGTCGAGGAGGAGCATGCTGCAGTGCTGGCCTTCCTGGCCGACGGCGAATCGTGGTCGAGCTCCGCCCTGGCGCTTGCGCTGGGAGCCAGCCAGCGGACCGTGCAGCGCGCCCTCGATGCGCTGGCCGAGGCGGGCAAGGTGCAATCGTTCGGTCTCGGGCGCGCACGCCGATGGCTGACGCGTCCGGTGCCCGGTTTCACGACAACCTTGTTACTCCCCGGTCCGCTGCCGAGTGATTAGATCAAGGACGCCGTCGCCGGTTGCAGGAGAAGGACATGAAACGATCGCCCGCAGAAATTCTCCATGAATATGGACCGTTCCAGGGTGTCGATCACGTGGCTGGCGTCACGTTCGACGGCGACCGCGTGTGGTTTGCCGCCGGTGATACGCTGAAGGCCTTCGATCCGGCGAACGGCAACGTCGAGCGCTCGATCGATGTCGCCGCCCATGCGGGAACGGCGTTCGACGGCCGGCACCTGTTCCAGATCTCCGAGGATCGCATCCAGAAGATCGATCCCAAGAGCGGCCAGGTGCTGGCGACCATCCCGGCTCCCGGCAAGGGCGGCGATTCGGGCCTGGCGTGGGCTGAAGGCACGCTCTGGGTCGGACAGCATCGCGGCCGCAGGATCCATCAGATCGATCCCGAGACCGGGGCGATCCTGCGCACCATCGAATCCAACCGCGTCGTCACCGGGGTCACCTGGGTCGACGGCGAGCTCTGGCACGGCACCTGGGAAGGCGAGGAGAGCGACGTGCGACGGATCGATCCCAAGACGGGCGAGGTCCTCGAGAGCCTGGAAATGCCGGCCGGAACGGGCGTGTCGGGCCTCGAATCGGATGGCGGCAACCGGTTCTTCTGCGGCGGCGGCGGCAGCGGAAAGGTGAGGGCCATCCGCCGGCCCAAGCGGAAGGTGGCCCGCTAGCCAGGGTCGGTTCCGCCCTGCGGGGACGGCTCGGCGGTTTGCCATGGGTTAGGCACTGGCGAGGCTTGGGGCGCAGTGCTAACCGGGCAGACGCAAAGTGTCGGGAGTACCCCAGGATGACCGAAGCCTTCATCTGCGATGCCATTCGCACCCCTGTCGGGCGCTACAACGGCGGCCTCGCCGCCATGCGCGTCGACGATCTCGCGGCCCATCCCATCAAGACGCTGATGCAACGCAACGCCAACGTCGACTGGGGCGCGGTCGACGACGTGATCTATGGCTGCGTCAACCAGGCGGGTGAGGACAATCGCAACGTCGCGCGCATGGCGGGCCTCCTGGCCGGCCTGCCGGTCGAGGTGGCGGGCGCCACGGTCAACCGGCTGTGCGGCTCGGGCCTGGAGGCGGCCGGTCACGCGGCGCGCGCGGTGAAGCTCGGCGAGGCCGACATGATGATCGCAGGCGGCGTCGAGGGCATGACGCGCTCGCCCTACGTCATGGGCAAGCCGGAGGGTCCGTTCGACCGCAGCATGAAGCTCGAGGACACAGTGCTGGGCTGGCGCTTCGTCAATCCGCGCATGAAGGCCGCTTACGGCATCGACCCGATGGGCCAGACCGCCGAGAATGTCGCCAGCGAGCATCAGATCAGCCGCACCGACCAGGACGCCTTCGCCTATCGCAGCCAGCGCCGTTGCAAGGCGGCCCAGGATCGCGGCTTCTTCGACAAGGAGATCGTCAAGGTCTGCGTCAAGAAGGGCAAGACCGAGATCATCGTCGACAAGGACGAACATCCGCGCGGCGACACCACGATGGAGATCCTGTCCAAGCTGCCGGCGGCGTTCCGCGAAGGCGGCTCGGTGACGGCGGGCAACTCGTCGGGCATCAACGACGGCGCCTGCGCCATGATCGTGGCCTCCGAAGCCGCCGCCAAGGCCAATGGCCTGACGCCGCGGGCGCGCATCCTGGCCGCGGTGTCGGCCGGCGTGCCGCCGCGCGTCATGGGCATCGGTCCGCTGCCGGCGACGCAGAAGCTCCTGGCCAAGCTCGGCATGACCATCCGCAACTTCGACGTGGTCGAGTTGAACGAGGCCTTCGCCGCGCAGGCGCTGGCCGTGCTGCGCCAGCTCGGCCTGCCCGACGACGCCGAGAATGTGAATCCCAACGGCGGCGCGATCGCGCTCGGCCATCCGCTCGGCGCGTCGGGCGGTCGGCTGATGATCACGGCGCTGAACCAGCTCGAGGTTACCGGCGGCAAGCGCGCTCTCTGCACGATGTGCATCGGCGTCGGCCAGGGCATCGCACTCGCCATCGAGCGCGTCTGATGCGGCGGACGCTTCTCGCCGCAGCCGTCGCTCTACTCGCAACTACCGCCGCATCAACGGGATACGCGCAGGTCGAGCCGCGCTTCGCCAAGGAGCTCGCTTCGAACGCGCCGGGCTCGGGCGATCAGGTGGTGCCACGCTACGCCGGCTCGTTCATCCTGGCACAAACGCGCAAGGACTTCGACGAACTCGTCCTGCCGCTCGGCAAGGCGGTCGGTGCGTCCTACTACAGCGAGCCCGACAAGAAGCTGCGCTATGAGAAGACGCAGGCCGCCGAAGGACGTCTGACGCGTACCGTCTACGTCATCCCCGAGGGCCGCTCGACCCTCGAAGTGTTGCGCAACTACACCGGTGAGCTGGAAGCCAAGGGCGCCCGGACCCTGTTCCAGTGCAGCAAGACCGAATGCGGCGAGGAGTTCCACAAGCTGCACGCCGTGCCGCGGGCGCTGAAGCCGGAGGGGGCGGCATACAACCGCGAACGCCGCGATCTCACCGCCAATGTCCTGGACTATGTCGATCCATCGGCCGACCAGCGCCTGTGGGTCGGCGAGTGGAAGCGCGAGAGCGGCGGCGACGTATACGTCTCGATCTACGTCGCAACCCAGACCGGCGGTTCGATGGGCAACATCTCCTCGGCCCTGAAAGGCCGCGTGCTGGCCATCGTCGAGGTGCTCGAGGCAAAGGCCATGCAGCAGAACCTGGCCTTCGTGTCGGCTGATCAGATCGGCGGCGCGCTGGGCAGGGACGGGCGCGTCGCGATCTACGGCATCTACTTCGATTTCGACAAGGCCGACATCAAGCCCGAATCGGACAAGCAGCTCGCCGAGATGGCGAACCTGCTGAAGTCCAATGCCGGGCTGAAGGTCTTCATCGTCGGCCATACCGACAACAAGGGCACACTCGCGTACAATACCGATCTCTCGCAACGCCGTGCCGAGGCGGTGGCCAAGGCGCTTGCCGCCAAACACGGCATCGCCGCTGACCGCATGGTCGCCAAAGGCGTCGGCCCGCTCAGCCCGCTGGCGGCCAACGACAGCGAGGACGGCCAGGCGAAGAACCGGCGCGTCGAGCTGGTGAAGCAGTAGTCTCTTGCCGGACCGCGGGCCTGGAGGCCCGCTCATGGTCTTCCGGACCGCGAGCCTCCGGCTCGCTCATGA
>JAEZHS010000176.1 GCA_023436825.1 Pseudomonadota bacterium
CGGATCGCCCCCAGACCGGTGATCCGCCGCCTGCGCCGGCGGCGAACCTGCTGGCGCGCATCTACGATCAGGGGGGCCCTGCCACGGCGCCGGTCCTGGCGGCGATCGACGATCTCACCCCCGGTCACATCCCGGTGTCGACCATGGCGGACGCCATCGTCGCCCGGGCGACGGCCGGCGGGCTGAGCGCGACCGAGATCTTTGCCGTCCTCGGCCCGCTGTCGGCCGTCGACGCCGCCGCGGTCAATGGCGCCATTGCGGGGCTCGCAGCCAGCGGCGTCATCACGGTGAGCGCGCTCGATGCCGCGGTCGATGGCGGCCAGTACACCGATTCGAACGCCGTCTCCGTGCTGCGAAGCGTCGTCCCCGGCGCTGCGCCCGCGTTGCGTACCGAAGCGCTTGCGGAAATCCAGGCGCTGGTGAGCGCGAACACCGCGCTCGCGGCCCAGGCATTGCCGACCTTCATCCAGCTTGCCGTGAGCAACGACCACGACCTGCGGCTCGTCGGCCGGGAAGGGATCGAGGCGCTGGCCGCCGCTGCGCCCGGCGTGGGCGATGCAGCGTTCCTGCAGCTGCTTTCCTATCTGCCTGTCCCGGACACGGCCTTCCTGACGGATCTGCGGGCGACGCTCGTCGCGCTGCTCGAAGGCGGATACCTGACGGCGGCGCAAGCGATCCAGCACATCGACGATCAGCTGTCGCCGAGCAATCCAAGCCCGCTGATCAACGCCTTCCAGGCGGTGGACGTCCTGGTGACGCTGTCCGCGGTCGATGGCGCGCGCACCGCGATCTACGACTACATACGCCAGGAGGTCGCTGCCAATTCGGCGGCCCAGGCCGCCGGGCCGAGCCATCCCATGTGGCCATTCACCGCCCAGCCCGTCATCGCCGCTCTCGCCAAGGGCACGGCCGCGGACCTCGATCATGTCGAGCAGACGGCGCTGGTGATCGTCAACATCAGCGCCACGCTCACCACCAGCCAGGTCGTTACGAGCCTCGGGCAGGGGAGCATTGCCCTCATCGCCGTGGTCGCGGGCTTCATCAACCGCGCCGGCGCGATGGCGGAGTTCGGCTCGTCCATCGCCGGGCGCCTCGCCGGCCTGCCGCTGTCCGAGCAGATCGGCAGCCTCGACGTCATCAGCTCGCTGGTCGGCAATACAGTCGACGACCTGCAGCTGTCGGACGCAACCGAGCTGCTGCTCGCCATCCATGCCGGCGGCGCCAAGGCGGCGGCGTTGGCCGAACTGGCCGATATCGGCGCCAGTGTCAGCTTCTTCATCATGGCCGCCACGACCTCGGGGGCGACCACACTCGCCAACGGCGTGGAAGTGATGGCGGCGCTGGCGACGAGCGGTGCGCCCGGATTCGATGCCGCCATGGCGAACTTCCTCGGCGACCTGCTGACAGGCGTCCAGTTCACGCCGGCGGCGGTGATGTCGGCGCTCGAGGCGGCCGTCGCCGACGACGCCCTCACGGCACAGGAGATGGTGGCGCTGCTGCAGGACGTGCTCGTCGCACGCCTGGATCCCGCCGATCTTCCCGCCACCGCGACGCTGCAGAGCACGATCCTCGCCGAGATCGACGCCCTGATCGCCGCCAACCACGTCACCTTCGCCGAGGCCGTGACGGCGATGGCGTCGTCCGCCTCAGGCCTGTCCGGCGCGATGCTTCTTGCCATCGGTAGCGAGATCGTCGCCTTCGTCGGCGGCCATGCGGGATCCGAGTCGGCAAGCGTCGCCGGCATCCTGGCAGCGTCGACCGGAGCCATCACGGGCGGCGAGGCGCTGGGCGTGCTGGTCGGCGTGGCCATTTGGGGAGGGGCGGACCTGCAGGTGGCGGCGGGCGGCGGCATTGCCGGGCTCGTCACCGCCGGCAGCGTCACGTCGAATGATGCTGCGATCGGCGTCTACAACGCCTTCCTCCACAGCGGCCTCGCTCTCGGCCACGTGGTCGCGATCACGGTGGGCCTGTGGGCCAACGACGGCATCGGCGTAGGCGCCGAGGTGCTCTACCAGATCGCCTCGCATGGGCTCGCGACCTATGCGGACTTCGCCAGCCAACTCGTCACGGCTGTCGATGCCGGCACGATTGCGGCCGACGACATGATCGATGGCGCCGTGGCTGTCGTCCTGCGGGCGAGCAGCACTGCCGCCGGCGCGGACTTCGTTGCCGCGCTCATCTCGCACGGTGTGATGACGGCCGACGATGCGGTCGCCGAACTCGGGGCTTCGATCTCGCCGTCCGGCCTCAGCGCCATCGACGTCGTCTCCATCATCGCCCATGTGACCGCCGACCTTCCGGCCTCCGCGCACTTGCTCGGCGTCGGATTGGCCGAGCTTGCCGCCGCCGGGCAGCTGTCCTTCTCCGACGTCGGCACCGCCCTGTCGGCTGCGCTCGCGAGCCCGGCCGTGCTGAGCTTCGCGCAAGCAACGACGCTGCTGATCGGCGCCGGCACGGTGGCGGAGGTTGCAGCACAAGCGGGAGCGACGCTGATCGCGCTCATCGGCAGCGACGCCCAGCGCCTGGCCGACGCGCTCGACAGCATCGGCGACGCGATCGGCGTCGGGACGCTCACGCCCGTCGGCGGCGTCGCGTTGATGGTCGGTATCGCCGAAGCGGGAGGGCAGAGCCAGAAACTGGCGGTGGCCGAAGCTCTGGACGCGCTGGTCCAGGGCGGCGTCGTTGCGTACGGCGATGTGGCGGGCAGCCTGACGTCGGAGGTTGCGGCTGGGCGCATGACCGGTGCCGATGCCGTGTTCGTCTTGCTGCATCTGGTGCACGACACGACGTCGACCGGCCAGTTCGTCTCGTTCGTCAACTATCTGCTGGGCCAGGAGGCGCTTTCGGCCGGCGATGCGACCGGTGCCGTGCTGGCGGCGGTGCGCGACACCGCTTCCGTCGCGCCCGGCGCCGCGGTCGACCTGCTGATCGACCTGGCAGAGAGCCATGTGCAGACGCCGGTCGATGCGGTCGACAGGGCCGTCATCGTCCAGGGCGGCGCGGCGCTGGCGAGCCTGGTGACCGGTGGCGAGGTCACCGCCGCCTCGGTGCTGGACCTGCTCGCCTGGCCGCCCTTCGCCGTCGTGCCCTTGCTCGCTGCCATCGAAGTGGCCGCGGGCCCACAGTCGTCGCTGGGGCAGGCCGCGCAGGCGGCGCTGCTGACCCATATGACGGGCGGTTTGACCTATGACGTCGTCCAGTATGTCGGCCAGCTGATCGGACCTCAGGGGCTCACGGCGGCGCAGAGCCTGCCGATCCTCGTGGACATCGCGGTCCACGGCGGCGTCGAGGGGCAGATAGCGGTCGGGCAGGTGTTCGAGCGCCTCCTCGCCGGGCATACCGCCACGACGACCGAGCTGCATTCGGCGCTGTACGTCGACGGCGTCTCCAACGAGGCGGCGGCGATGATGCTCGCCGCGACGATCGACCCCGTCGCCGCCACGATTCCCGTGGCGGTGCTGGAACTGATCGTATCCGCGGTCCGCCTGCCGCCAGGCGCGGACAGCTGGCAGCCTTACATCCAGCCGCTGATTGCAGCGCTGTCGAGCGCGACGGTCGGGGAGGGACCGGTCGTCCAGGCCCATGGCCTTACCCTGGCGCAGGCGGTGCTGGCGATTTCGGCCTACGCCCGCGTCGGCGACCCGGACGTAATGCATGACGCCGGCGCGGCGATTGCTGCGCTCGCCCAGACATACCGCGCGACGGACAGCGTGTTCGCCCTGCTCGGCCGGGTGCTGGTAAGCGATCCCCCATATGGCAACCTCGCTGGCAGGCAGATCGCCGAGGTCGGTGTCGCGCTCGGCTTCACGCCCGAGCAAACGGTGCAGATCGTGGCGAACGGCACCGACCACGGCCTCACGCCGGCCGATGTGGTTACCGTGCTGGCGCGGCTCACGGCGTACGATACCGTCGCCTTCGGCTCCCTGGCGGGTGCCGCGATCGTCGGCCTGACGGACGACTATTTTACCGTCGCGCAAGCGATGAATATTTTCCTCGGCCTGGCCGGCCTTTCCCCCGACCAGATGATCGTGATTCTCGCGAGCACCGCTGGCGCCGGCACGGCTGACGACCAGTTGGCCGTCGGCCGTGCGATCGTGAACCTTCCGGCCTTCGATCTCGCGCTCCTGGCCGAGATTCCGGATGACGCCGTCGAGATGGTTGCCCTGGGAATTGCCTCGAGCGGATCGCCGAACGCCCAGGTCATCCTCGTGCCGCTGTTCCTCATCGCAGGACAGCACCTGGATCCCGCGACGATGATGCAGGCGCTCGAGGCCGGCATCGCCACAGGCGCGCTGTCGGTCACCGACGGTCTCCGCGCGTTGGTCAACCTCAGCGTCGACGTGAGTCGCCGTATGGGCGACGACGCCCTGGCGTTCCGCACGGACCTGCACGAAGGACTCGTGGCCATCGTGCAAGGCCGTCTCGCAGGGGACGAGGCCATAGGCCTCCTGCTGGCATCGGTGCCGGCGGCCGAGTCAAACGCCGACAAGATGAGGGCGGAAGTCGGCGGCATGCTCGCAGCCCTGGCCGATGCGGGCTTTGCGAGTGCAGCGACCATCACCGCGGCGCTGGCTACCGCCCTGGCCGCCGGTACGTTGACGGGCTCTGACGTGGCAGCCTTCCTCACCGGCGCCGCGATCAATCGCGAATACACGAACCCGTTTCCCGATACGCGCGATTTCGCAGCGGCACTCGGTGACGCGCTGGGTGGCTTGATCGAAGCCGGAAGCATCGGTGCCGCCGACGCGATGGCCGGTGTGCTGGCGACGCAAACCTGGTTCCGCATGGCTTGGTACCCGGGCGAGGTCACGCTGCTGGCGGCCGTGGCGGGGCATGATGTGGCGGGGCTGCAGACGGCGGTGGGCCACGCGCTCGCCGCGCTCTTCCAGTCGGGCCAGTTCGACGTTACCAGCGGCATGTCCGTGCTCGATGCCTTGGTGGCCGCGCCGGACGGGCTAACGGTGCACCAGGCCCTGGTGGTGCTGTTCGCCACGGCCGACGGCTTCGAAGGCGGTATCGCCGGTCTTGGCGGGCTGAATGTGCTCGCCATGGAGGTCGGCGCCCTGATTGGCCGCGGCGTCCTCACGATGCAGGAAGTCGGCGATGGCGTGGCGGCGGAGATATCTGCCGGTCACTACGTTGCGGCGTACGGCATCGCGTTCCTGACCTATGTGACGTCGACCAACGCTGCCTTCACCGGCGTCGCGGCAGGAGAGATCGCCGAGCTCATAAGCGGCGGCCTCACTCGACAGGAGGCGATCGACGCGCTTCTCGTCACGGGCAGCGATCTCGCGGCGGCGCGCATCATCGGAACGCTGGCGGACCAGGACATCGTCACCTACGCCCACGCCGCCAACGCCATCGTCGCGGCCGAGGGCGACGGCCGGCTGTCCATGGACCATGCCACCAGGATCCTGATCAGCCTCGCCGAGACGGCAGACGAGGGCGGGATGGGCTACCTGGGGCACGCGTTCGGCGATCTCATCGAGCGCGGGCTCGACCCGATCGCGGTGCAGACGGCGTTCAGCCAGTCGCTGCAGGCCAATACGGTCTCGATCGACCAAGCATCGTCCATGGTCGCCTATGTGGCGGGCGCCATCACCGGCCTGGCCAATGCGGACGACTACCACTACGCCCTGGGCTGGGTGCTGGCCCAGGCCACATCGGAGGTCGGGGTCGGGGCGGTCGATCGCGCCTATGAGCTTGGCGCCATCGACGCTCACGATGTCGTCGGGCTGCTGACCTGGATGCACAGCATCGCCGGCACACACACGCGGTGGCTCATCGGGCAAGAGCTCTGGAAGATGCACGAGGATGGCGGCGTCGCGCTCGACGCCATCTTCGAGCAGATCGTCGCCACCAGCTACGGGGGGGCGACGTCGTGGATGGAGGGGGCGCTCATCGGCGCGATCGCCGCGACACCCACGGCCGACAGTGCGCGGCAGGTCACCATCGGACACGCGCTGGGTCAATTCGTAGCCGACGGCGGCATGTCGTTCGCCGAGGCCAAGGCGGGGCTCGACCTGACCGGGCTCAGCGGCGAGCAGTATACGATGCTGATCTTGAGCGTCGCCGGCGGTGGTGGGCTGGCAGTTCAGGTCGCCGTGGGTGAGCAACGCTTCGGCGCCGCGCTGGCAACGGTTCCGACGGACGTCGGCGGCGTGCTCGAGAGCACCCTTGACGCTTTCGACAGTGCCGTTGCGGCGGGTGCGCTGACGGTGCCTCAGCTCGTCGCGGTGCTGGTCGGCATGGGCATGGTGCAGTTTCCAAGTCCGTACCCGGTGCGGGCCTCGATCTACGTCCTCGATACCCTCGTCTCAAGTGGCCGCATCACGGCCGAAGACGCGATGGCAGTGGTCGACAGCGCGGTGCCGGCGATCAACGTGTCCGAGCTGATGTATTGGCTGGCCGTCGCTTCCAGGACGCCATCGCTGCACGACGCCGTCGCCCAGGAGATCGTCGCGCTGATCTCGGACGGGACCCTCAGCGCGGCGCAGGCCTTCGACTACATCAAGGCGATGATCGACACGCCCTTGGATGTCGCCGACGGTCTGGCCATCTCCGGCAATGCCGTCGCCGAGCTCTATATCAGCATCGCCGGCCACGGCGACAGCGCACTCCAGGATGCGGCCGGCGCGTATCTCGCGACCGTGCGGGGCGCTCCCTACCTGTCGGCCATCGACGCGGCAGTGAGCGGCGGCAGCCTCTCCGCCGAGGGCGCCGTCCATGTCATCGCGAACCTCGTGGCGGCGCTCGCGTCCGATTCGGCAACGGTGCGCAGCTGGGCTGCTACCCAGCTCGATCACTATGTGGATGGCGGCGTGGTCGACGCGCAGACCGTTTCATCCGTCCTGGTGGACGCCGCCGCGCACGCCACGACGGCCGGGTTGTACTCGCTCGGCTTCGTCTTCGGGGCGCTTGGCACCAGCTTTGCCGTCATCCACGACGCGATTGCGGACAGCAGCATCACGGCGGAGCAGGGGCTTCAGCTTCTGCTCGGCATCGGCGGCAGCCGGGATATCGGCGATCCCTTGTTCCAGGCCGCGCGCGACCAGATCGTGGCGCTCGTCCAGGCCGGATCGCTCAGCGGAGCCGAGGTGCTGGCCACGGTCAGGGCGGCCGGCGCGGCGGGCCGGCTGAGCGAATCGCATGTCGACGTCATCGCCTTTTCGATCTTCGGCGACGGCAGCGCGGCGGACGACGCGGCCATCGGCGCGTATGCCGTGGCCAGGGTGGACCACCTCGGCGACCAGTTCGGCGTGGGTGACGACACCTACTTCACCGGCATCCTGGCCGAAACGGGCATTGCCTTCCTGAAGGTCCAGAACGGCCAGATGACCGCCGCGGCGGCGATTGCGTACATCAAGGAGTACGCCGCGGAGCATGACGTGTCGGCCTATGCCGGCATCTTCGCCCTGGAGGGGCTGTTCCAGCGTTACCAGAACGGCGCCGCGAGGACGCTCGTCCACGACGCGCGGGTCGACATGATCGCCCTCGGCGATCTTGCGGCCGAGCTCGCCGGGCGCGTCGCCGAGGGCACCACGTCCGCCTATGTGCAGAGTCCGCAGGGAGGTTACCAGTTCGAGGCTGCCGATCCCAACGCGCTCACCAGAGCGGAGGCCCTGCAGATCCTGGACTGGGAGGCGGGTCTCGCCTTCACGCAGGACCAGGTGGCGCTCGCGCGCTACATGTTCGCGAACGACCTGTGGGTGGCGCAGCAGGTCCGCCTCGATTCCAGCCCAAGCAGCCCGATTTCGATGACCAACGTCGTCAACGGCATGCTGCCGGGCAATCCCTACCTCAACACGTTCCCGGACGTCGGCCGCTCGGGCTACGCCTACGATCTCGCCCTGGTGTCCCTGATGGAGCGGGTGACGGCGCCGGACCGCGTGCCCGACCAGCAGGACTACACGATCACGCTCGAGGCGCTCTCGACGCGGTTGGTGAAAGGCATCGCGCAGGATGCGCTGATCTCCCAGTATGTCGCCGGCAACCTCACGTTCGCGCAGGTGCTGGAGGCGCTCGACAAGGAGGTCGCCGCGACGGGGCTCGGCTCGACCCCGGCCCATCAGCAGCTGATGCACGCCATGTCGATGGCCTGGCTCAACCTGCGCGCCCGCGAGTACATCGCCGAGCATCCGGGAACGGATGGGGCCATCGAAGCCGCGCAGTTCATGCAGCAGCTGCGCGACCCGCAATACGGCGACGAGCTCCTCACCGGCTACGGCGCGCTGCTTGCCATGTCCTCCTCGGGTGCGGGCGCCCTCGTCAGCGTCCTCGACAAGCAGGCCGCCTACCAGGAGGCGTTCAGCCTGATCCGCAGCCGCACGCCGGCGACCACGCAGCTGAGCGATCGCGATCAGGCCGTTATTGATGCGCTGACTCCCATGGCCAACGGCATGGAGTGGGCGTTGGACAAGGTTCCGATCGGCCGTGCCTTCCTCACCGTCGGCGAGGATCCGACCGACGCTGCCGCCTATGCGCGGCTCGGCGCTCACGTCGGAGCGATCTTTGCCAACAAGCTCGCTGTCGACGCGCTGTTCGCTCATACGCCGTGGGGCGCTGCCATAACCGCCGCCAAGTTCGGCGCGCAGGTCGGTCTCTTCGTCCTCAGCATGGGCGCCGTGCAGGACGCGATCGGCGAGGGGCCGACGCTCTACCTGCGCGGCCAGCTCACGGTCGCCGGCGCGACCGCGAGCCTGCTCGGCGACACCATCTCCGACCTCGGCCAGGCGGGCGCGGAGATCGCCATCCAGTCGGCGCCGCACTTCATCGCCTTCTCCGATGCCGTCGGCCGCGGCGATGCGGCCGGCATCGCGAGTTCCATCGGTGAGATCGCGATGGACTATTACAAGCTGCAGACCGGCGTCGACCTGCGCCTCTATGCGGCGGTGGGCGAGCGCTTCGCCGATCTCATCGTCCACCTGTTCACCGGCGACACCGGCGCGCTGGGCGACGACGTGCGGGCCCTGGGCGCTGCCTACCTCGACACGATCATCCAGAACCCGTACCTCGCCGCGATCGGCGAGCGGATGGTCCAGTACGCCCATACGATCAACGGCGCACTGGCGGACATCAACGATTCGTACCGCATCCTCGGCCAGAACGCCCTGACTGGGCTGCTGCTGGTCGGCACCCGCCTCGACGATGCCGGCAACGCGATCAAGGACGTGGCCCACAAGGTCGGCGGCTTCATCGGCGACCTGCTGCATGGGCTGGGCATCGACGGATACATCTCCGGCGCCACAGTCTTCGCGGATGCCAATTTCAACGGCGTGCGTGATGCCGGCGAAGCCTGGACCTCGACGGACGCCAACGGACGCTATGCGCTCGAATCGGGCGGCGCCCCGTTGATCCTGCAAGGCGGCTTCGACACGGCCACCAACCTGGCCTTCACCGGAACGATGCTGGCCCCGGCAGGCTCCACCGTCGTCACCCCTTTGACAACCTTGATCCAGAAGGTGGCGGCCTCCACGACCGGCGATCCGGTCGCGGCCCAGCAACTGGTCGCTTCGGCGCTCGGACTCAGCTCCAGCCTCGACCTCAACGATCTCGACACGATCGCCGCCACGCGCACGGGCATGACAGGCGGTGCGGATGCGTTCGCGTCGGCCTCCAGCATTCTCAACACCGTCTCGCTGCTGAAGGCGGCCGGAGCCGCCGCCGATCCGTTCGACTCTCTGGCTGCCCGCATCGTCTCAGCGCGCGCGCTCGACCTGACCGACAGCGCCACCCTCATGGCCGTCGCGGCGAGCGCGGGCCTGTCCGCCGACATGGCTTCAGCCGTCACGCAACTGGCCGCGGCCAGCAACGCGCTGGTGGAGCAGGCGGGCGCCACGGCCACCGATCCCCTGAGGTTCCTGCGCTACGTGACGTCCGTCAGCATCGCCGCGCAGGGCAATACAGCACACGACCTGGCCGCGGCGGGCTCCGATCCGGCGCAGCTCGCCAGTGTTCTCGCCGATCATACCGGCGCCAATCTTGCCAATCAGATCGCCGGCAATCGTACGCAGGTCGGCGGGTTCGGCGACGGCGGGGGCGGTGGCGAGGTTCAGCTCAAGATCAGCGCCGACGGCCATGGCATAGAGCTGGACGGCAGTGGGGTCGCCGGCAACTGGGTTCGGCTCTCGGCGATGGACTCCGGCAAGCATGCCGGCGCGACGCTCGTGGTCTATGCGGTCGATGCCGCCGGCAACCGCATCGATCGCGACGATCACCACGCCGGCGCCGAGGTGACCCTCGACAAGGCCGCCCTCTCGGCGGTGGGCGTGGTCCAGGACGACCACGGCGGCAACCTGATGTTCGGCGGGCAATCGGTCTACCTGGCCGCAGGCGAGCAGCTGCGTTTCGCCGTCCTGGACGGCAGCCACGCCGTCGACATGGCGCCGAGCACGCAATTCGTCGCCCGCGGAGACGGCTCGCTGTACGCCTCGATCGACGGCATGCAGCTGACCGCGTTCACGAGCAACGCGCTGTCCAGCGCGGCCACGCTTGCCGGCGCCCAGCGCGACACCGGAGAGGCCTTCGTCTTCCTCAAGCAGGGTCAGACGATGAGCGTCGAACTGGCGGGGAGTTCCGCCAACGCCAACACGCTGGGATTCGTCCGCGTCGACATGGACCCGGCGACCGGCGAGTGGAGCGTCGCCGGGGTCGCCCACGGCAACACCGCTGCCTTCGCCGAGGCGGTCCGCAGCCACATGGACGGCGGCATGTGGGAGACGCATGGCGGCGACTTCGCCGCAACGGCGCAATGGACCGTGGCCGGCGCGACGGGCTACTACGCCCCGGTCCTGATCACGGCGAGCGGCCAGGTGTTCGTCGTCGGCCACCACAATCCCGGCGGCCATGAACAGATCCGCGTGTTCGGCGAGAATACGTTCGGCTTCGAGGATCTCGCCTACAATCAGGGGTCGGACTTCGATTACAACGACATGGTCATGCGGCTGAAGCCCGCATCAGACCACATCATCTGATCGGGCCGCGTCCTCTCATGCTCTTCTGGACCGAGAGCCTCCGGCTCGCTCATGCTCATGGGCGCGCCGGGAGGCGCGCGGTCCGGAAGATCATGACTATTCCGCCGCCATCGAGCGCGTGACCGTGACGCCCTTCTCGGCGTCGAGCATGTAGTCGCGCGTCAGCGGGACGGCGTCCTGCTTGCGCGTGAGCTGGAGCTGGAAGACCATCTGGTTCATGTACCGGAACGCGACCTCGCAGCCGGCGAGGTAGAACTCCCACATGCGGCAGAAGCGGTCGTCGTAGCCCGCGACCTGCTTGATGCGCTCGCGGTTGGCGAGGAAGCGCTGGCGCCAGTGGCGCAGCGTCTCGGCGTAGTGCAGGCGCAGGACCTCCATGTCGGTGACCCACAGCCCGACCTTCTCGATTGCCGCCAGCACTTCGGACAGGGCAGGGGTGTAGCCGCCGGGGAAGATGTATTTGCGCAGCCAGGTGTTGGTGCCGCCGGGCGGTTCCATGCGGCCGATCGAGTGCAGCAGCATGACGCCGCCGTCGTCCAGAAGCTCCTTCACCTTGGTGAAGTACTCGACGTAGTGGGCCGAGCCGACATGCTCGAACATGCCGACCGAGACGATACGGTCGTAGCGGCCGGACTCCTTGCGGTAGTCGAGCAGCTTGAAGCGCACGCGGTCGGCCACGCCACCCTCCAGCGCGCGCCGGCTCGAGACGGCGTGCTGCTCCTTGGAGAGCGTGACACCGGTCACGTCGACGCCGAACTGCTGGCCGAGGAAGAGGCCGAGGCCGCCCCAACCCGATCCGATATCGAGCACTCGCTGGCCGGGCTGCAGCAGCATCTTGGCGGCGATATGCTGCTTCTTCAGGAGCTGCGCTTCTTCCAGGGGCTCGTCGCCGGTCTTGAAGTAGGCGCAGGAATACTGCCGGTCGCGGTCGAGGAAGAAGTCGTAGAGCTGGTCCTTGAGATCGTAGTGGTGGGCGACGTTGCGCTCGGCCTTGCCGACCGGATTGTACTGCTGCAGGACGCGCATCCAGCGCTGCAGGGCGTACGACCACTTCACCATGGGCGTCGATTCGAGCGCCGCCATGTTGCGGCCGAGCAGGTCGAGCAGGTCGTAGATGTCGCCGTGCTCGACGGTGAGCGTGCCGTCCATGTAGGCTTCGCCCAAAGCCAGCCGCGGCCTGAGCGCGAGCCTGATGCCGGCCCACCTTGTGTGAACGCGAATACCGACGTGTGGGCCTGGGCGAGTCCCTACGAGGCGATGCTGCCTGCCGGCTGCATCGATGATGGTGAGCTGGCCTTCGCCCACGACGCGGGCAAGAACCCGAGCTAACAGCATTGCCGTACCTTCGGGGTGATCGTTGTACTCACCCGAAATGTTAATCCAGATGGCAATTTCAAGGCAAAGGCCTGACATTTGCCCTGCGATTGACTGTGAAAATCACTCTCACAGCAATTGCGTCGCATCTGCATGGATGGTAACAGGACAGATACTGCAACTCACTCGCAGTGCGAATCCCACTGCAAAAGGAGACGTCCCGTGAAGCGTCGTGCAGCCCTCAAGATCGGTCTGGCCTTCGGTGCGGGCGTCCTCATCCTTCGCCGCGCGGAGGCGCAAGGCGCCACGCTCAACCTCTATTCGGCGCGCCACTACAACACCGACGAGGCGCTCTACGGCAACTTCTCCGACCTGAGCGGCGTCAAGATCAACCGCATCGACGCCGAGCCCGATCCGCTGGTCGAGCGGCTCAAGGCCGAAGGCGACAAGAGCCCGTGTGATGTCCTCATCACGACGGATGCCGGCCGTATCGAGCGCGCCCGCCAGATGGGCCTGCTGCAGCCGGTGACGTCGGAAGTGCTGACCAGGTCGGTGCCGGCGCATCTGCGCGATCCCGACAACAACTGGTTCGGCTTCTCCAAGCGTGCGCGCGTGATCATGTACAACAAGGAGAAGGTCCAGGCGGCCGACGCGCCCAAGAACTACGAGGACCTCGCCGATCCCAAGTGGAAGGGCAAGCTGCTGATCCGCGCCTCGGGCCACATCTATAACCAGTCGCTGGTGGGGTCCTTGCTCGCGGCCGACGGGCCGGAGAAGACCGAAGCGTGGGCCAAGGGCGTCGCGGCCAACCTGGCGCGCCCGCCGCGCGGCGGCGACACCGACCAGATCAAGGGCGTGGCCGCGGGCGAGGCCGAGATCTGCGTCAGCAACACCTATTATTACGTCAATCTCATGCGCTCCAAGAAGCCGGAGGACCGCGAGGTGGCGGCCAAGGTGGCCGTGGTGTTCCCCAACCAGGCCAATCGCGGCACGCACGTCAATATCAGCGGCGGCGCCGTGGCGCGCCACGCGCCAAACAAGGCGGTGGCGGTGAAGTTCCTGGAGTACCTGGTGTCGCCGCAGGCCCAGAAGTACTTCGCGGAGGGCAACTCCGAGTACCCGGTGGTGGCCGGGGTCGCACTCTCGAACGAGCTGAAGTCGCTCGGCACGTTCAAGGAAGACCAGCTCAATGCCCGCGTCTTCGCGCAGAACAATGCCGAGGCGTTGAAGATCATGGACCGCGCCGGCTGGAAATAGGTTCAGGCTCGCTGTCATCCCGAGCGTAGCGA
>JAEZHS010000218.1 GCA_023436825.1 Pseudomonadota bacterium
ACCAGGTCGTCGACGCCGTGGAACACGACGCGCATGGCGCCTGCGGTATAGGTGCTGTTGCCGCCGCGCTCCTCCTCGGGGGCGGCCTCGAGCATGGCGACCGAGGCGCCCGTCTCGCGCGCCGCCAGCGCCGCACAGGCCGCCGCGTTGCCCGCGCCCACCACCAGCACATCGACCTGGAAATCGTCCACTTGGCACTCCTCTTGCCTGCACAGCCCGGAAAACGGAGCTAGAATACCGTTATGGGTGATCGTTTCGACCGTCTAGGGCTGCGGCATGCCAATGTCGAGGCCCTGCTGCGCAGGCCGGGCATCGGCCACAACAACGGGCCGACCTTCGACATGTCCTGGGAGGCCTGGGTGTGGCGCCGCGCCACCGCCAAGGCGTGGAAGACGCCCAGCCCGGAGGTCGCGAAAATGCGCGTCCGTCGGGCGGAACGGCTGGGCATCACCTACAAGGAATTGACCGCCGCCCTGATGGATTCCGGCGCCAACCTGGGTGCCGCCGTGATGCCGCTGTCGCTCGCCGCCCGCGTCCGCCGCGGCCCGAACCGCGAGGTGATCGTCGAGGCCCGCAATTCGGTGGCGGCGCTGGTGGCGAAGTTCGGCGGCCGGCTGTTCCTGCTGGGCGACATCGATGCCGTGCCGGCGCTCTCCGACGAGGAGCGCGCGGAATTCCTTTCCGTCGTCAACCGCGCCTTCGACGGCAAGGTCGAGGCGGTGGGTTGGGGGCACGACGGCAAGGCTGTCCGCACGATGCTGAAGCGCAACGCCGTGCCGCACCAAGAGGCCTTTCTGGTCGGCGCCGGCATGGGCCATCAGGTGCTGGGCGAGGCCGCCGGGCTGCCGCTCACCAAGGACGTCGAGACCTGGTTCGCCTCATCTTGAGGAAGCCTTCTCGTCCGTCTTTTCGGCGAGCCAGGTCTTGATCAGAGACTGATACGGCACATCGCGCTTGTTCGCGGCGACCTTGATTCGGTCGAGGAGAGCCACTGGCAATCGCAAGGAAATGGATGTCGTCGACGGCTTGAGATTCGGCAAGCGCACACGTTGGGCTTTGGCCCAGTCGACATAGTCGGTGGAATCGTGGGTTTCCCAGAAGCGGCGTTCTTCAGCCTCGCTTCGGAACTTGGGGACAGCCTTAGGACTCTTGCTCATAGCGTACCCGCTCTTTGCGATGCATGGACCTGGCGGAAATAACCCTGATCAGCTTGTTGTCGTTGCGAGGCGTAAACGTGACGTGAAGCAGCCGTCCGGCATCCGTTTGCCCCAAGGCGTGACGCCTGTGTTCGCGAGCGCTGTGGCCGACGTCCTCGCTGATCAGCAATGGATCGTTGAAGAATATCTGCTCAGCCTCACCTTGGCTGACTAAATGCTTTTCGACGCTTTTGCGCGCATTGCCTTCGTCCCAGTCGAAACCTTCGATCAGGTCCCAATCGATCATCGCGTATATTACCAGCATATACACGAGAGGCAAGGGTTGAGCGCCGCCGCAATCGCGCGGTATTGAGGTCCAATGACCTCGAGCATCACACCGCCCCTCGTCACGCCGCCTTTGAAGGGCATCCGCGTCGTCGAACTCACCCACACCATCCTCGGTCCGTCCTGCGGCATGATCCTGGCCGACCTCGGCGCCGAGGTGATCAAGGTCGAGCCGGTCGACGGCGACCGCACGCGCAAGCTCAGGGGCTTCGGCGGCGGCTTCTTCGGCTACTTCAATCGCAACAAGCAGAGCCTCGCCATCGATGCCGATGCGCCGCAGGGCAGGGAAGTGCTGGTCAAGCTCCTGCAGTCGGCCGACGTCCTGATCGAGAACTTCGCGCCGGGATCGATGAGCAAGCGCGGGCTGGGGCCCGAGCATCTGGAGAAGATCAATCCGCGGCTGGTCTATTGCGCCCTGAAAGGCTTCCTGCCGGGGCCGTACGAGAAACGGCCGGCGCTCGACGAGGTCGTGCAGATGATGGGCGGGCTCGCCTACATGACCGGCCCGTCGGGACGGCCGTTGCGCGCCGGAACCTCGGTGGTCGACATCCTGGGCGGGCTGTTCGGCGCCTTCGGCACGGTGCTGGCCCTGCAGCAGCGGGATCGCACCGGCAAGGGCGGGCTGGTCGAGAGCGCCTTGTTCGAATCGGTGGTGTTCCTGATGGGCCAGCATCTCGCCATCACCGCGATGAACGGCGCGCCGCCGCCGCCCATGCCCGAGCGAGTGAGCTCGTGGGCGATCTACGAGATCTTCAACACCGGCGACGGCCAGCAGATCTTCATCGGCATCACCAGCGACGGCCAGTGGAAGCGCTTCTGCGAGTTCTTCGGCCAGCCGGACCTTGCCGCCGACCCCAAGCTCGCGACCAACAACCAGCGCATCGAGGCGCGGCCCTGGCTGGTGCCCAAGGTCGCCGAGATCTTCGGGCGCTTCAGCAAGGACGAGCTCGAGCAGAAGTGCCTGGAGGCCGACATCTCCTTCGCGCCCGTGGCGCGGCCGCAGGACCTGTTCGACCATCCCCACCTCCTGGCCAACGGCTCCCTGGCGCCGACCACCCTGCCGGGCGGCGTGAAGACGCGCCTGCCGCTGCTGCCGTTCCAGATGCTGGGCTGGCGGCCGCCGCTCACCTCCGATCCGCCGGAGGTCGGCCAGCACAATGACGCCGTGCTGGCCGCGATCGGCTACGATGCCGCCGGCATCGCGGCGCTCAGGGCCGCCGGCATGCTGGGGCCGAAACAGGAGACGTCATGAAGATCAGGCGGGTGGTCACGAGCCATGACGACAAGGGCAAGGCCGTCGTCGCCATCGACGAGGTCTCGCGCGACGTCGTCTCGTTCCGGCCGGGCGCCACCGTCGCCAACATCTGGTCGACGATGGGCTTTCCGGTCGACAACAACGGGCTCAGTGACACCGCCAAGGAGATCACCGCGACGACGCGGGCGGGCGGCACCGTGTTCCGCGTCATCGAATTCGCGCCGGGCGTGGCGCCGCGCAACCACCGCACGGATTCAATAGACTATGCCGTGGTGCTGTCGGGTGAGATCGACATGACCCTGGACGACCAGCTCGTTACCCTGCGCGCGGGCGACGTGCTGGTGCAGCGCGGCACCATCCATAACTGGATAAACCGCGGTACCGTGCCGTGCGTGATCGCCTTCGTGCTGATCGACGCCAAGCCGGTCGAGCACGACGGCAAGCCGCTGGCCGCGCACGGCTAGTACCGACTATCACTGGAGAGTGAGTGTAGCTGTCACCCCGAGCGAAGCGAGGGGCCTTTGAAGCCGCAGGAAAGGTGGGGGCGGGGGCGCGGGTGGGGGTTTGGGGGGGGGG
>JAEZHS010000309.1 GCA_023436825.1 Pseudomonadota bacterium
GGGATCCACGAGATCATGCGGATCACGTTGGAGGTCCAGAACGGGATGGTGCAGACCAGGAACAGCACCATCTGCCACGTCGCCGAGCGCACCTCGAAGGCGAGGAAATAGGCGACGGTGAAGCCGAGCGCCAAGGTGATCGCCCAGGTGACGACGGCGAACTCGATGGTCTGAAGGTAAGTGCGCCAGGTGACCGGCGAGAGGAGCAGCTCCTCGTAGTTCTGGATCAGGAAGGCCGGGATGATCTGCGTGGTGTTGTAGTCGAAGAAACTCACGACGACGATCGTGGCGATCGGCACGACCAGGAACAGCAGGAAGACCAGCGCCAACGGCGCCACCTGCAGATAGGTCACCCAGGCGGAGACACGTTTCATTGAGCTAGCGAGGTAGGCGTCGCGAATCCGATCAGAGTCTCCTCCTCATGCTCCTCTCCCCCTTGGGGGCCCTTGGGGGAGAGGAACATGAAGCGGTGTTACGTGAGACGTCGCCACCTACGCCGCGATGAACTGATTCCACTTCTGGACCATGTAGCGATCCTCATCCATCACGGCGTTCCAGCACGACACCGCGCCCATGCGGTCGTAGAACGAGCCGCCGTCGCGCACCGCGCCGGCCTTCTCCATCACCACGCCCTGCGGGTTCTTGATGTCGCCCTTGGCGGGCTTGCCTTCCATCCAGTAGCCCCACTCGTCCTCAGTCATGTTGGCCTTGGCCGTCTCGAGCACCGCCGAATAGTAGCCCTGGCGGTTGAGGAAGGCGCCGACCCAACCCGACAGGTACCAGTTGATGTAGTCGTAGGCCGCGTCGAGCTGCGCGCCCTGCAGATGCTTGGCGAGAGCCAGGCCGCCGCCCCAGGCGCGATAGCCTTCCTTGAGCGGCTGGTAGACACAAGGGACGCCCTTGGAACGCACCGCCGTAACCGCCGGCGACCACATCGACTGGATCACGACCTCGCCCGAGGTCATCAGGTTCACCGATTCGTCGAAGGTCTTCCAGAAGGCGCGGAACTGGCCTTCCTTCTTGGTCTTGATCAGGAACTCGATGGTCTTGTCGATCTCGGGCTTGGTCATGTTGCCCTTGTCGCCGTATTTGATGATGCCCGCCGATTCGCAGATCATCGCCGCGTCCATGATGCCGATCGACGGGATGTTCAGGATCGAGGTCTTGCCCTTGAACTTCGGGTCGAGAATGTCCTTCCAGCTATCGATCTTGCGGCCGACCAGGTCCGGGCGGATGCCCAGCGTGTCGGCGTTGTAGATCGTCGGGATCATCGTGAACCACTCGGTCTGGCCCTTGGCGAACTTGGTCGAGCCCGCGCCTTCGACGAAGCTCACCGTGTTGGGCGCCGTGCCCTGGGCGATCACCGAATCGGGCTTGAGCTTGCCCGAGGTGAAGATCGGCACGATCTTGTCGAAGTACTTGATCTTCTTGACGTTCATCGCCTGCAGCGTGTTCGCCGGGAAGACCTTCTTGCACATCCAGTATTCGATATCGGCGATATCGTAGGAGTTGGGCTGCGTCACCGCGCGCTGCACGACGGCATCCGAATCGAGCGCCGTCATCTGCAGCGTGATGCCGAGGTCGGCTTTGCACTTCTCGGCGATCTCGTTGATGTTCGACACGCCGGTGCCGAACTGGCGCAGCGTGATGTTCTTGTTGTTCTGCGCCCAGATCACCGGGAAGCCGGTGATCGCGCCGCTGCCGACCGCGGCGCCGGCGAGGCCCGCAGTGCCCTTCAGGACGCTGCGGCGTCCCAAACCCCGATTGGATACCATCTGACGTCCTCCTTCTCTATCGCACTTCCCTATCGGCCCAGGACATGCACGTCCTTGGGTGCCCACGACAAAACGACGGGTTGGCCGGGCGCCACCGGATTGGCGTCGAAGCGCGCCTCCGGCACCACGGCCGACAAGGTCTCCAGGCCCGTGACATCGACGCCGACCTGCACGGTCGAACCGAGGTACTCGACCGAGCGCGTGACGCCGGCAAGCGACGTGGCGTCGACCGGCGCGTTGCCGGGCTGCACGGTGATGCGGTCGGCGCGGATCGCGACGAACTCGCCCTCGCCCTTGGCACGCGCCACCGCGGCCGGCACCACGTTGTGGCCGCCGATGAAGCGCGCCACGAAGGCCGATGCCGGCCTGTTGAAGACCTCGCGCGCCGTCGCCGCCTGCTCGATCTTGCCGTGGTTCATGACCACCACGAGGTCGGCCAGCGCCATCGCCTCGTCCTGGCTGTGCGTGACATGGATGAAGCTGATGCCGAGGCGGGTCTGCAGCGCCTTCAGCTCCTCACGCATTTTTACGCGCAGGAAGGGATCGAGCGCGGACAGGGGCTCGTCGAGCAGCAGCACCTGCGGGTCGGTGATCAGGGCGCGCGCCAACGCGACGCGCTGCTGCTGGCCGCCGGAAAGCTGGGCCGGCAGGCGCCCGGCGAAAGGCTCCATCTGCACGCGCTTCAGCATGTCGAGCGCGCGGGCGCGGCGCTTGTCCCTGTCGACGCCGCGCATGCGCAGGCTGAAGGCGACGTTGTCAGTGCAGTCGAGATGAGGGAAGAGCGCGTAGCTCTGGAACATCATCGCCGTGCCGCGCGCCGCCGGCGGCAGGTATGTGATGTTCTCCGCGCCGAGGATGATGTCGCCCTCGCTCGCCTCCTCGTGGCCGGCGATCATGCGCAAGGTCGTGGTCTTGCCGCAGCCCGAAGGACCCAGCAGGCAGCAATAGGAGCCGGCGGGTATGCGCAGGCTCACATTGTCCACCGCCACGGTCTCGCCGAAGCGCTTGGTCACGGCCACCAGTTCGACGTCGGGATTCGTTGCCATCGCGGCCAAAGGAAGCAAGGGCCGTGCCAGCACAGTGAAGTAACTGGAGGTCCGCGCTCCAGTAGGACGCGCCCCCGGCAATGAGCTAGTCTTTCGCCAACTGGCGCGGGTCTTGGTGCCTGCCGGGCAACAGTTCCGAGGGAGTGAAGCGTATGAGGCTGATCGGCGTCGATGTGGGCGGCACCTTCACGGACCTGGTCTATGCCGACACCGAGGCCGGCAGGACTGCCGTCCATAAGGTCTCCACGACCCCCGACGATCCTTCGCGCGGCGTCGTCGCCGGCCTGACGGCGCTCTGCGACAAGTACGGCATCCCGCGCGAGACCATCGACGTGGTGTTCCACGGCACTACCATCGCGACCAACGCCATCCTCGAGCACGACGGCGCCGTCACCGGCATGATCACGACCGGCGGCTACCGCGACATCCTGCATATCGGCCGCCATCAGCGGCCGCAGCACTACTCGATCATGCAGGACATCCCCTGGCAGGACCGGCCCCTGGTGAAGCGCCGCCATCGCAAGACGGTGACGGAGCGGCTGGTGCCGCCCAAGGGCGAGGTGCTGGAGCCGCTGGATGAGGCAGGCGTCCGCCAGGCCGTGCGCGAACTGAAGGAGGCGGGCGTCCAGGCGATCGCCATCTGCTTCCTGTTCTCCTATCTCGAGCCTGCGCACGAGGCGCGCGCGCTGGCGATCGTGCGCGAGGAATATCCAGAGTGCTTCGCCACGACCTCCTCATCGGTGTCGCCGCAGTTCCGCGAGTTCGAGCGCTTCACGACGACGGCGATGAACGCCTTCGTCGGCCCCAAGGTGCGCAACTACGTGACGCGCCTGGAATCGGAGATCGGCGCCTCGGGCTTCAAGGCCGACCTGCGCATCATGGCGTCCAACGGTGGCGTGGCGACGCCCGGCATGGTGGCCGAGCGGCCGGTGCTCACCCTGCTCTCGGGCCCGGCGGCCGGGGTGATCGGCGGCGACTGGGCGGGCGGCCTGTCGGGCCAGCGCAACCTCATCACCTTCGATGTCGGCGGCACCTCGGCCGACATCGGCATCGTGACCCAGGGCGGCTTCGGCGAGGCGACGGCGCGCGACACCTGGATCGCGGGCTTCCCCGTCCTGGTGCCGATGATCGACGTGCACACGATCGGCGCCGGCGGCGGCTCGATTGCCTACCTCGACCAGGCCGGCGCCTTCAAGGTCGGGCCGCGCTCGGCCGGCGCCGTGCCGGGACCGGCGGCCTATGGCCATGGCGGCAGCAAAGCCACCGTGACCGACGCCAACGTCGTGCTGGGCCGCCTCGACCGCGGCAACTTTTTAGGCGGCAGCATGTCGCTCGATGAAGTGGCGGCGCGGCGTGTGATCGGCGAGCTGGCGCGGGAGCTCGGCATGACCGAGCGCGAGGCGGCTGAGGGCGTGATCACCGTGATCAACGCCAACATGGCCAACGCCATCCGTTCGCGCACCGTCCAGAAAGGCATCGATCCGCGCGACTACGCCTTGGTGGCTTTCGGCGGCGCGGGCCCGCTGCACGGCGCCGAGGTAGCCGACATGCTGGGCATTCCTGAGGTGATCGTGCCGCCACATCCCGGCATCACCTCGGCGGTGGGGCTCCTGATCAGCGACCTGCGCTATGACGCCATCCGCACCTCGTTCCAGGTCTCCGGCGCGGCCGACCTTCTGCGCATCAACGCCGACTTTGCGGCGATGGAAAAGGAGCTCGCCGGACGCTTCACCGCCGACGGCATCGACCTCGAAGACGTGACATTCGAGCGCCGCGGCGACCTGCGCTATGTCGGCCAGGGCTACGAGCTGAAAGTGCCGATCCCCGACGGCACCGTCGACGACAAGGCGCTGGCCAAGGTCTTCGAGACTTTCCACGAGGTGCATCGTCGCGAATACGGCCATCACTTCGCCGAGTCCGGCATCGAGATCGTGAACCTCCGCCTGGTGGGCGCCGCCAGCGCCGCCAAGATCGCCAGGCCCACGGTCGGCACGGCGAGGTCGCTCGACGCCGCGCGGGTGCGCCAGGGCACCGGCACCTTCCGCGTCGACGGCAAGCTCGCCGACTACACGACCGACTTCTATCGCCGCGACCTGCTGCCGGTCGGCGAGC
Organism: Pseudomonadota bacterium; assembly: GCA_023436825.1. The sequence continues at coordinate 4,934 of JAEZHS010000309.1, forward strand.
GCATCGCCGGCCCCGCCATCGTCCTGCAGATGGATTCGACCACCGTCGTGCCGCCGCAGCACAGTTTCGAGGCCGATGCGGCGGGAAACCTGATCATTCGGAAGTCTGATGCTTGAACCCCGCCGTCTTCCCGACCGGACCAGCGCGCAGCGCAGCGCAGTGGAGGGACCTTTTCTTGTGCCGACACATGAGCAGGTCCCTCCGCTCCGCGCCTGCGGCGCTCCGGTCGGGATGACGGAGGAGGAAGGGAGATAAAGTCATGACCACCGCCCCTCTCCGCCAGCCCATCCCCAAGCCCGACCGCATCGACCCGATCACCACCTCGGTGATCCAGGGCGCGCTCGAGAACATCGCCGTCGAAATGGGCTACAAGCTCATGCGCATGAGCTACTCCTCGATCATCCGCGAGTCGGAGGATTTCGGAGCGGCTCTGGTCGACGCCGAGGGGCGCGGGCTCGCTGAGTCTGCTCAGTCCACGCCGCTGCAGTCGGGTCCCATCCCCGGCTACGTCCGCGGCGTCCTGAGAATCCTGGCCGAACGCGGCGATCAGTTCCTGCCGGGCGACGTGGTCATGCACAACGACGCCTATTCCGGCGCCAGCCACGGCCCCGACGTCGCCTTCATCGTGCCGGTGTTCGTCCAGGGCAGGCTCATAGGCTTTGCCGCCACCACCGCGCACCATCTCGACATCGGTGCGCTGTCACCGGGCTCGTGCGGCATCGTCGAGGCGATCGACGCCTATGCCGAGGGACTGCAGTTCAAGGCGATCAAGGTCTACGACCGCGGCGTCAGGAACGACATGGTCTGGCAGATCGTGCGCGACAACATCCGCGCCTCCGATCTCGTGGTCGGCGACATGGACGCCCAGGTTGCCGCCGCGCGCATCGGCGCCGAGCGCATGGCCGAGCTGGTCGAGCGCTACGGGCTGGGGACCTTCGACCTTGCGTGCACCGCCCTGATGGACCACGCCGAGCGGCTGATGCGCCAGGCGATCAAAAAGCTGCCCGACGGCGTCTATCGCGCCGAGACCGCCATCGACGGCTATCTCGACAGCGACGATCCTGCCAAGAAGGAGCTGCCAATCGTCGTCACCATCACCAAGAAGGACGACAGCCTGGTGGTCGACCTCACCGGCACCGCGCCGCAGGTGCCCGACCGGCCGATCAACATGCCATTGGAAGGCACGGCGGATATCGCGATCTGGCTCACCATCCGCTCGGTGCTGCTGGATACGGCGGTGCACGGCCATATTCCCGTCAATGCAGGCCTGATCCGGCCGATCACCATCGTGGCGCCCAAGGGATGCCTCGCCAATCCGACCTTCCCGGCGCCAACCATCGCCCGCTTCTGCCCCGGCAACCAGCTCGCCGACACGGTCATGAAGGCGCTGTCGGCGGCGATGCCGGGCAACGTCTCGGCCGGCATCGGCAACCTCAAGGTCATCGCCTTCTCCGGCCTGAAGGAAGAGACCCACTGGGTGCACATGGAGATCTTCGAAGGCTCCTATGGCGGCCGCCAGGGCAAGGACGGCATGGACGCCGTCGACACGCTCTACGCCAACACGCGCAACAACCCGATCGAGGACATCGAGACCCACCTGCCCTTGCGCGTGCTGCGCTACGAGCTGCGCGAGGACGTGGCGGGTGCCGGCAAGTGGCGCGGCGGCCTGGGCTCGGTGCGCGAATTCACGTTCCTGAGCGACGGCGGCGCCTCGGTCGAAGGCGAAGGCCATCGCTATCGCCCGTGGGGCTTCCTGGGCGGCGGCGAAGGCATGCCGGCCAAGCTCGACCTCTTCGTGCCTGGCAGCAACGGCGCCAAGGCGCTGCCGTCCAAGGTGCCCTATATGGGCATCGGCAAGGACGGTCGCTTCGTCTGCTACGGCCCGGCGGGCGGCGGCTATGGCAATCCGCTGGAGCGCGATCCCGCGAAGGTCGCCGACGACGTGCTGGATGGCGTTATCTCCATCGAGACGGCATTCAACGACTATGGCGTTGTGGTGTCGGAGAAGGGTGTCGTCGACCACGCCGCAACAGAGAAGGTGCGCATCGGACGTGGCGGCTGAAATCCTTGCCCGGGCCCAGCGTTACCCTGCTTGGCCCGACACTGCTCCGGATCAGCAGTTGGTCTGCAAGGGGCGACGCTTCACGCGGCTGCTCAGAGCAAAATATGCCGGCATCGTCTGGCCGTCCGAGCCCACGCTCGATGCCTTTCGCGTCGTGCTGAACGGCGACTACTGGTTCTGCAACACTTCTGGCTGAAGTTCGCCAACAGCCTGTTCATCGGATTCGCGACCACGCTGATCACGCTCGCGCTCGGCTCGCTGGCCGCCTTCGCGCTCGGCCGCATGAAGCTGGCGCGCGGCTGGCTGCTCGGCAATTTCCCGGTTCTCACCTATGCCGTCCCGGCGTCCCTCCTGGTGCCGCCGGTGGCGATCTTCTTCGCGCTGCGCCGTTGGATGGTGGCTGGGCTGACGTTTGGCAACGTCGGAATTTAGAGCGCTCATGTTCCTCCGGACCGCGCGCATCTTGCGCGCTCAAGCTCATGAGCGCGCTGGAAGCGCGCGGTTCGGAAGAACATGAGATGACGCGCCACGAAGTGGCGCGCTCCCAGCAGAGGAATCGCTGCTAGACCGCCGGCCGGCTGCGGATCTCGTCGGCCACCTTGCGCTTGAGGAGCTGCCCGTGCTTCAGGTCGCCGTGGAAGCTGCCATCTTCCACCACGACATTGCCGCGCAGGATGGTCGTGGTCGGCCACGCCGTCACGACATGGCCCTCCCACGGCGTGTAGTCGGTCTCGTGCAGGTCGGCGGCGCGGATGGTCTTCTCGATCCCGGTCTGCAGCAGCACGATGTCGGCGTCGGAGCCGATCGCCAGCGCACCCTTGTGCGGATAGAGGCCCATGATGCGCGCCGCGTTGCTCGATATCATGTCTACGAAGTGTGCGGTCGAGTATCCGCGCTTGGTCACCATGTTGGTGTACATCAGCCCGACGCGCGGCTCGACGCCCGAGTTGCCGCCCGTCGTGTCGTCGATGCGGCTGCCCTGCAGCTTGACCCGCAGCGGGCAGCACAGCTCATCGGTGGCGATGACCTGGATGGCGCCGCGGTTGGTCGCCTCCCACAGGCGCTTCTGGTCCTCGGGATACTTCAGCGACGGGTAGGTATGGAACATCTGCCCGCCCGGCCGCTTGTAATCCTCGGCGTTGTAGAGCAGGTACTGATGCAAGGTCTCGCCGTACATCGGAAAGCCGCGGGCGCGTGACGATTGCAGCGCGGCGACGCCGGTCGCGGCCGACACGTGCACCATGTACAGCGCCGCACCCTCGACATTCTCGGCGAGCCGGATCACGCGGTTGAAGGAGAGCTCCTCCGAAAGGGCGTTGTGGACCTCGGCCATGTGCTCGAAGCTGACGCGGTTCTCGCGCATCAGCTTGTCGTACATGAACATGACGATGTCGTTGTCCTCGGCATGGATGCAGGCGATGCCGCCCGCCCCCGCCACGACCTTCAGCGCCTCCCAGATATGGCCATGCGGCACCATGCGGCCGATGTTTCCCGGCCGGATGTTGGTGGTGAAGATCTTTATGCTGGCATGGCCATCCTGCATCGCATCGGCGAGCTGGCCGAAATGCGGCACCGGCACCTCGCCCATCAGCGTGAGATGGAAGCCGTAGTCGCAATAGCAGGCGTCCTTCCATTGCGCCTGCGTCGCCTCGATCGACTGCTGGATGGTGCGGTCGTGAACACACTGCACGAAATCGATCAGGGTCGTGGTGCCGCCGTGCAGCGCGGCCTTGCTGACCTGCGACGGCGGATCGGTCAGCACGTCCGGACGCCCCGGCGCGCGCACCGGCATCAGGCAATGGATGTGCGGGTCGATGCCACCTGGGATGACGAGGCGATCCCTGGCCGACACGGTGCGTGCCGCTTGTGGCAGCGAACCCGGCCCACCGACCAGGGCGATCCGTCCGTCCTTGACGCCGATATCGGCGGCCTGGGTTCCGGTCGGCAGCACGCAGGTGCCGCCGGTGATGGCGAGGTCCAGCATCAGGTCACTCCTCCCGGAGGGGCGAGGCACGCCGGTTCGGCGTCGGCGAAGCGGCGCAGGATCTCGTCCGGCTCGAGATCGCGCACGATGAAGACGAGTCGGCTGGCTCGGTCGGATTCCGGCCAGCGTTCCAACCAGCGTGGCGGATAGAGCGTGTGCTGCACGGCATGGATCGCCGCCGGCCCTCCCGGCCGGTCGGAGAACTCGACCAGCCCTTTGACACGCAAAAGCTTCTCGCCGTGATCGCGCGCCAGGCCGCCCAGCGCCATGGCGAAGCCGAGACGGCTCATCGGCCGCTGCAGCCGCACGGAAAGGGCACGGATGCCATGGGCATGCGCCGCCGCCACATGGGGCCGTGGCCGCGGCAGCGCCCTGGGCAAGCCGCCGAACAGCAGGTCGCTCGCTTCGACATCGCGGGCATCGACGATCGGCGCCATGGGGTTCAACGACGCCAGCCGCTGGAGAACATTGTCCGGCGCGACGGCCATGTCGGTCTTGGTCAGAAGCAGAAGATCGGCCACGGCAGCTTGGGCGACGGCCTCCGGATAGCGATCGAGGGTGACCTCGCCCAGCACGGCGTCGATCGTCGTGGCGACACGGTCGAGGCGCAGCGAGGCTTCGAGGAAGGAATCGGCGGACAGCGTGTAGAGCGTGGGTCCCGGATCGGCGAGGCCGCTGGTCTCGAGCGCGATGCGCCGGAACGGCGGCCGCCCCGCGGCCTGGCGTGATCGTAGCAACCGGTAGAACGCATCGGCCAGTCCCTGGCGCACCGCGCAGCAAGTGCAGCCGTTGGGCAACTCGACGACATCGTCGGCCGCCGCCTCCAAAAGCTGGTGATCGAGGGCGACCGCGCCGAACTCGCTGATGAGCACGGCGGTGTCGCGCAGGTCCGGCACATGGAGGACCCGGGAGAGAAGCGTGGTCTTGCCGCTGCCGAGGAAGCCCGTCAGCACCGACAGAGGGATCGGCTCCGATGGGACTTCCGTGAGGTTGGCAAGACCGCGGGTCACCGGATCAACGCCGCGCCCTTGTCGAGCACCGGCAGGACCTTGTCGCGGGCTTCGGGCGGAACGCCGAACACGACGCGGTCGACGCCGGCATCCTCGGCGCGCTTCAGGGCGTCGGCGTTCATGCCGAGGCCGAACAGCGTGACCGGCACGTCCGATTCCTTGCGCCCGGCGAGCTTCAGCATCTCGCGGAACTCCGGCAGCATGGCGAGCGTGTCGCCACCACGGCCACCGATCGGCATCCAACCGTCGCCGTAGGCGAC
>JAEZHS010000430.1 GCA_023436825.1 Pseudomonadota bacterium
CTCCAGGCCCGCATCATGATCATGAGCGGGCCTTGAGGCCCGCGGTCCCTTGAGATCAAGCCGCCAGCTTCACCTCGCGGCAGGCGAGGGCGATGCATTCGACATGGCGGTGGTCGGTGCCGCAGCAGCCGCCCAGCACGTTCAATTGCGGATGACGGCGCACGAGGTCGCGATACTCGCCGCCCAATTCGACCGGATTGCCGGCATCGAGATCGGCCGAATCGTTCAGCTCCTGGTGGCTGCGTTTGGAAGCATTGGCGCGCCGCCCGCCCAGCCGGCGCGTCCAGGGCTCGTTCGGCAGCACGTCCCGGAAGTGCGTAGGATGGGCGCAGTTGATCATGTAGTAGGCGGGGCCCTTGCCGGTCACGGCGTCGACTTCGCAGATCGCATCGGCCAGGGCCTGTCCGGTCGGCAACCGGCCGTCGGTCTCCACGGTGAAGGAGATGACGACGGGCATGCCGACTTTCTCCGCGGCCCGCGTGATGCCGATCGCCTCGTTGGCGTTGGTCATGGTGATGGCGCTCACCATGTCGGCGTGCGCATCGGCGAAGGCGGCTATCTGCGGGCGGTGGTAATCCTCGGCGTCGAGCGCGGACATGACCTGGCCGGGATCGTAGCCGTCGCCGCGCGGGCCGACGCAGCCGCTCACAACCATGGGTGACGTGGCCGTCTCGTGACGGGCGCGCAGATCGTGCATGAGCCGCACGGAGGCTTGGTTCACGGCCGCCATGTCGGCGGCTGAGTAGCCGAGCTTGGCGCCCCAGTCGGCGCTGGCCCGCCAGGTCGGGCTCTCCAGGACGAAGCCCATGCGCTCGGCCTTGGCGATGGCGATGTAGCGCTCGTAGTAGCCCGCCAGTGCGTCGCGACCCTTGGCATCGCGCAGCAGGTGGAAGGCCGCGAAGTGGGGCAGGTCGAAGCCATCCTGAAAGATCAGCGTCGTTTCGATGCCGCCTTCGGTCAGGAAACGATCTATCGATCAGACGGCTGAGGCATAAATGATCACAATTTCAACACAGTGCCCCGGTTTCCTAAGCCAATATATTAACAGTGATAGGGTCGGCGACAGATCGGCCATCACCCCTCTAGAGGTCTCCCATGAACACCAAGGTCGTTGCCGTGATCGCCTTGCCGTTGCTGCTGACGCTGTCGGCCTGTGGCGATACCTGGGGAGAGCGCGCCGTTACCGGCGGTGCCATGGGGGCCGGAACGGGTCTGGCGATCGGCGCCGTGGCCGGCTGGCCGCTGCTGGCGCCGGTCCTTGTCGGGACGGCGGTGGGGGCGGGCATCGGCGCTGCGACTGCGCCGAAGCAATAGGCCAAGCCGTCGTTCTAGCCGGTCAGCAGCCTGATCTTGCGTTCGAAGATGGCGAGCACGTCTTCCAGCGAATCGCCATGCGCCAGCTTGCGCGGCCCGTTGTAGACCATGTAGCCGCCCTGGCTGGTGCCCGGCACCTTGGCGATGGCGAACAGCGGCTGCTCGGCGGTGTGGCGGAAAATCGAGAAGATCGCCATTCCGGGCCGGAAATCGATGGCGTAGTCGCGCCATTCTCCCGAGGCGACGCGCATGCTGTAGAGATTGAGAAGCCGGGACAGTTCCCGCCGGTCGAATGAGACAATGCGGCGCCGGGCCTTTTGGTCGGCCAAACGGTACAGGTTGGTCATGCAGCCGGGACTTGAACCATGACGTCTGCGTGAATTGTTGCAGAACCGCCGCGAAGCGTAAAGCGCCCCCAAAAGGCCTTGAGGGTGTAGTTTGCCAAAGGACGGTTGCGGGTCTATGAACCGCGCCTGAAGCCGTTGATATTCCGCGATAATCTGGGAGCGACCGTGTCCGATTCCGCCGCCTTTCATGAAATCGACGATGCCGTTCGCAAGGACGAGCTCAAGGAATGGTGGAACCGCTGGGGTACCTGGGTCGTGGCTGGAGCCGTGGCCGTCGTCGTCGGCGTGACCGCCCTGGTCGGCTGGCGCCAGTACGACGCCTCGCGGCGCGGCGAGGCGAGCGCGGCCTACTCGGCGGCGATGATGCAGATCGCGCAGGACAAGCCGGCGGCACTGAAGGCCCTCGAGGACCAGGCCAAGAACGCTCCCGAACCTTACCGGTCGCTGGCGGCGCTGGTTGTCGCGCAATTGCGCGAACCGCTCGACGCGCAGGTGACGGCGCTGCTGGCGGTGGCGCCGACGCTGCCGTCGGCCGAGCTCGCCGACCTCGCCAACGTGATCGCCGCCTACAAGAGCATCGATTCGCCCAAGGCCGAAGAGATGGTCGCCAAGCTCGAGCCGCTGGCCGGTCCCGATCGGCCGTTCCGGCTGAGCGTGCGCGAATTGCAGGCCATGCTCGCCGTGCGCAAGGGCGATCTCAAGCGCGCCCGTGAACTGTGGAACGAGATCGCCAAGGATCCGCAGGCGCCGCAGGCGGCCGCGCAGCGTGCGTCGGCGATGTTGAATTTCCACGGGCCGGCAGAGGCGAAGTAACGGCAATGCAAAACCTGCTGCGTGCCGCGGCCTCGTCCCGCATCGGTCTTGTCGGCCTTCTCATCGTCGTGTCGCTGTCCGGCTGCGACATGGTCGACAACATATTCGGCTCGAGCAAGACGCCGCTGCCGGGCGAGCGCGTCCCGGTGTTCTCCGAGCGCACCGAGCTCGAGCCCGACAAGGATCTGGCGAGCGTGCCGGTCGTGCTGCCGGCGCCTGCCGTCAACGATTCGTGGCCGCAGTCGGGCGGCTTCGCCAACTACGCCATGCACAATCTCGCGGTCAGCGATTCGCCGCAGATCATCTGGACGGCCGATATCGGTTCGGGCTCGACCTCCTCGCGCATCCTGACCACGCCGCCGATCGTCGCCGAGGGCAAGGTGTTCGCCAAGGACGCGCAGGGCACCGTGTCGGCGTTCAATGCCGACACCGGCCAACTCGTCTGGCGGGTGACGCTCAAGCCCGAAAAGGCGCGCGACGGCGACGAGTTCGGCGGCGGCCTGGCCTACTACGGCGGCAAGCTGTTCGTGACGACGGGCTTCGCCGCGGTCTACTCGCTCGATCCCAACGACGGCAAGGAAGTCTGGATGTCGACCGTGAGCGCGCCGGTGCGCGGCGCGCCGCTGGTCTATTCCGATCGCGTGTTCGCCATCAGCATCGACAACAAGCTGCAGGCGCTGGCGGCGGTCGACGGCTCGGAGCTGTGGCAGTTCACCGGCCTGCAGGAGAGCGCGGGCTTCGTCGGCGGCAACAGCCCGGCAGGCTCGGGCGACTACATCGTGGCGCCGTTCTCGTCGGGCGAGCTGGTCGGCTTGCGCGTCGACAACGGCCGGCCGGTGTGGAACGAGACCATGATCGGCGCGCGCGGCGAAGTGCGCGCCTTCGGCAACATGACCGACATTCGCGGTCGCCCGGTGATCGATCGCGGCCTGGTGCTGGCGATGGGCACCGCGGGCCAGCTCGCCGCTGTCGAATTGCGCTCGGGCCAGCGCGTGTGGGAGCGCGGCATCGGCGGCAACCAGACGCCGTGGGCGGCCGGCCGCTTCGTGTTCGTCACGACCAGCAGCGCCGAGATCGCGGCGCTGACGCGCGATACCGGCAAGGTCAAGTGGGTGACGCCGCTCACGCAGTACCACGACGAAGCCCGCAGGCGGCCGGTCCTGTGGTCGGGCCCGGTGTTGGCCGGCGACCGGCTGCTGATCGGCGGCACGCTCGGCGAGCTGCTGTCGGTCTCGCCCTATACCGGCGAGGTCCTGGGCAAGATGGATCTGCGCGACCCGATCCGGCTGGGGCCGGTGATCGCCAACCGCACGATCTATGTCTTGACGGACTCAGGGCGGCTCATTGCCCTCCGCTGACAACAAGCCTTCCCTTCCACGGGTCGCGCCGAGGGTAGCGATCGTCGGCCGGCCCAATGTCGGCAAGTCGACCCTGTTCAACCGCCTGGTCGGCAAGCGCCGCGCCATCGTCGACGACACGCCGGGCGTGACCCGCGACGTGCGCGAGGCGCCGGCGCAGCTGGGCGATCTCGCCTTCACGCTGCTCGACACGGCGGGCTGGGAGACGGCGGGCGGCGAAGCGCTGGAGGCGCGCATGCGGCGCTTCACTGAGCGGGCGATCGACAGCGCCGATGCCGTGCTGTTCCTGATCGATGCCCGCGCCGGCATCGTGCCGCTCGACGAGAGTTTTGCCGGCTGGCTGCGCAAGCGCGCCGCCAAGGTGATCGTGGTCGCCAACAAGTGCGAAGGCCGCGCCGGCCAGCAGGGCCTCGCGGAGGCGCATGGGCTGGGACTGGGCGAGCCCATCCCGGTGTCGG
>JAEZHS010000432.1 GCA_023436825.1 Pseudomonadota bacterium
CGCCGTTGTGGCAGTTCCCGGCGCCGGCATTGAACAGTGTGTCGCCGCAGAACAGGGCCGGCTGGTCGGTGTGGGAACGCAGGCAGACGTGGCACATCGTATGGCCCGGCGTGTCCATCACCTCGAGTTCGACCGTCTTGCCCACCTTGACGATATCGCCTGCGCCGAGGCCGCGGCTCACGTCGGCGATTTTGTCCTTGGCGTTCTTGTGCGCGAGGATCGCGGCACCGGTCTTCTGCGCCAGGGCGTCGTTGCCGCCGGTATGGTCGCGATGCTCGTGCGTGTTCAGGATCTGCGTGATGGTCCAGCCTTCGTCCTTGGCGGCCTTCAGGCACTTCTCGTGATCCAGCGGATCGATGGCGAGCGCCTCTCCGGTCTCGCTGCAGGCCACGAGGTAATTGAAGTTGCGGTAGGCGTTGGCGGTCCAGATCTGCTTGACGAGCATGGCATTCACCCTTGGTCGGTAAACTTTCGCCGATGATAGCGCATTCCGCCCGCCGCTTGACCGGAATGCAGTCATGTACTATTTGAAGTTACATGAGACGAGACGGCCGGCTTTCCGGCGTGCTCCATGTGCTCCTGCACATGGCCGAGCATGACGGGCCCGTGACATCCGACATGTTGGCGAAGGCCATGGGCACCAATCCGGTCGTCGTGCGGCGGGTCATGGCCGGCCTGCGCGACGACGGTTACGTGCGCTCCGAAAAGGGCCATGGCGGCGGTTGGGTGCTGGCGCGCGATCTCGCGGCCATCACCTTGCGCGACGTCTACGAGGCGCTCGGCCGTCCGGCGCTGCTCGCCATGGGCCATCGCACGGAGCAGCCGGGCTGCCTCGTCGAGCAGGCCGTGAATGCCGCGCTCGACACGGCGTTCCGCGACGCCGAGGCGCTCCTGCTGGCGCGGCTGGGCGATGTCACGCTGGCCCGCCTCAGCGCCGACTTCCATGCGCGCCTTGCTGCCCGCTCGCGCTCGCGCCGAACGGAGATCGCTCATGCCCACCGCTGATGGCGCCCCGGATTTCCTGCGCACCTTCTCCGATCCCGGCGCCGTGGCGCGTTACCTCGACGGCCCGCGGCGCTTCGTGCCGGGCCTTGCCGACCTGCATCGCATGACCGGCATCCTGCTGGCGGAGCGCGCGCCGGCCGACGCCAGGGTGCTCGTCCTCGGCGCCGGCGGCGGCCTGGAGTTGAAGGCGCTGGCCGAGGCCCATCCGGGCTGGCGCTTCGTCGGCGTCGATCCTTCCGGGCCGATGCTGGCGCTGGCGGCGCGAACGCTGGGCCCGCTCGCCGCGCGCGTCGAGCTGGTGCAGGGCTATATCGAGGATGCGCCGCCGGGGCCGTTCGACGCCGCGACGTGCCTGCTGACGCTGCACTTCCTCGAGCCGGCCGAGCGGCGGCGCACGGCGAACGATATCCGGCGCCGGATGAAGCCCGGCAGCCCGTTCGTGGCCGCCCATGGCAGCTTCCCGCAGGGCGAGGGGGAGCGCGCGCGCTGGCTGTCGCGCTACGCCGCGTTTGCGATGGCATCGGGTGTCGATCCGCAGCAGGCGAATGCCGCCCGCGCGGCCGTCGACACCAACGTCAGCATGCTCGGCCCCGAGCAGGATCGGTCGATCCTCCATGAAGCCGGCTTCTCGGATGTCGAGCTGTTCTTCGCCGCCTTCACCTGGCGTGGCTGGATCGCCTACGCCTGATTCCGCACGACGCCCCACGGCGAAACAGGCCGGCCGGGCTCGCTGCTCGCAAGCTTCTCCAACGCTCTCTTGCGCGCGGCGCCGCGGTCCCAGTCTGATACCTGGATCAGCCCGGCGATCTGGCGGATCAGGGCATCCTCGTCCGGATCGAGTGCGCCGTCCGCGTAGGCGACCGTCCACAACATCTCGATGATCTGCACGCGCATCTCGGCGGTGGCATGCCGGCAGATCTGCTGCGTGAAGGGGAAATACTGGGTGGAGCGCTGCATCTCCCGATCAGCCTGCTCGACGAGGGATTGCGCGCCGTTGGGATCGAGATTGAACATGCGGGAAAGCAGTTGCTCGATCGTCCGTCGCTCGCCTGCGTTGATCTTGTCGTCCATGCGAGCCAGCTCGACCAGCAAGGCGGCGACCGCCAACGGGAGGTCGTTGACAGGATTCTCCGAGGTCCATTCGCCGCGACCGGCCAACAAGTCCAACAGACGTTCAATCATGCGGCCTCCAGGTGCCACGGTAGTGTGTCCAGGACAAGGCATCTGGATCCGTCGCGCATGAGATTGCAGCGATTCAATGTTCCGGCGGCGGGGACTAGACTGGCGCGCCATGTCACCGTTCACCCGGCTGCCCGGCTTCGCAGCCGACTCCCTCGACGCCATCGCCTCCGCGCTGGCCAGCGTCTCGCCCCTGAACCAGGCCGGCTATCGCATCGCCGTCACCGGGTTGCAGCGCGCCGGCAAGACCGTGTTCGTCACCTCCTTCGTGCACGCGCTGCTGCATGCCAAGGATGCGCCGGTCGAGGCCTTTCCGTTCTTTCCCTGGCGCGAGCGCGTGCGCGAGGTCGAGCTGCGGGACATTCCCGGCCTGCCGCCGTTTCCCTACCGCGAGCGCCTCGCCGAGCTTCTCGCCGAGCCGCCGCGCTGGCCCGCACCCACCGAAGGGCTGAGCGGGGTGAGGGTGCGTCTGCGCCTCGCGCCGGCGGCGCGGCTCGACCGCCGCCTGCTCGAGCCGCACGCGCTGCATCTGGACCTCATCGACTATCCGGGCGAGTGGCTGCTCGACCTGCCGTTGCTGTCGCTCGACTACGAGGAGTGGTCGGCCGAGATGGAGGAGCTGGCCAACTCCGGCAAGCGTGCGGCGCTGTCGGCGCAGTGGCTGGCGCAGGCCGAAGCGCTCGATCCGGCGGCGAAGGAGGATCCCTTCGCACTGGCCCAGATCGGCCGCGCCTACGTCGACTACCTGAAGCGCTGCCGGTCGGAAGGCCTGTCTTTCCTGCAGCCGGGCCGCTTCCTCGGCGGCACCGCGCCGCTCGAGATGCTGTTCTTCCCGCTCAGCCGCGCACGCTCCGCGCGGGCGGGGACGAACGGCGCCGCGCTGGCGCGGCGCTACGAGGCCTATCGCAGGCTGGTCCGGCGCTTCTACGGCCAGGTGTTCGGGCGGCTGCGCCGCCAGGTCGTGCTGGTCGATCTGCTGACGGCACTGCAGCAGGGCCAGGAATCCTTCGCCGACTTCGCGCTCGCGACGCGCACGGTCGTCGATGCGTTCGAGGAACTGCGACATCCGCTGGCCCGCGTCCTGCCGATCGGGCGTCTCGATCGCCTGTCGCTGGTCGCGACCAAGGCCGACCACATCACGTCCGGCCAGCTCAACAATCTGGTCGGCCTGCTGCGCGAGATGCTGGGCGAGCCGTTCATCTGCGCCAATGCCCGGCAATCCGGCCTGCTGGCGATCGCCTCGGTGCGGGCGACGACGCAGGTGACGCGGCTGTGGCAGGGCGAGGCGCTGCAGTTCCTGCGTGGCGTGCCGCGCGGCCGCTCCGACACCGTCGAGGTGCGGCCCGGCGAGATCCCCGACCAGATTCCCGATCGCGGGAGCTGGCCCGACTTCGTGTTCAATATCCGGGATTTCGAGCCGCCGCACCTCGGCGCACCTTTCGAAAAGCCCCTGCCGCACATAAATCTCGACAAGGTCCTGCAATCGCTGATCGCGTGAGTGACGCCGGGACCACGGAGGCGACATGACCGTATCGACCACCGACCGACAGCTCGTGGACCGCGAGTTCCAGCCGGGCGAGCTGCCCGTCGCCGAGCCGTCGCCGATCGTCCCGGATGAGCAGGTCGGCAGCGCGGGCGAGGGGCGGCCGAGCCTCGCGGCCTGGCTGGCGCTGGGCTCGGCTGCCGCCATCTTCGTGCTGATCGCCGCCAGCTCGGCGGTGACTCTGGCCGCGAGCGCGATCCGCGACGGCAGCGTGCTGGACGGCCTCTATCTTGCCGCGTTGGTCGTGCTGTCGGGTTCGCTGGCCTGGCTGATTGCCCGCCAGACGCGGGCCCTGCGCAGACTCAAGTCCGCGGAGCGCGCCCGCGAGATGGCGGTGCAGCTCGCCAAGCTCGACGGCGCCGGCAGCGGCATGCGGCTGCTCGGCGCCCTGCGCGCGGTCTATTCCGACAAGCCGCTGATCCTGGGCCGGCTCAATGCCGCGGCGCTGGCCCTGCAGCCGCATCATTCCGACCGCGACGTCATCGACCTGCTCAATCGCGAGATCTTCCAGGCGATGGACCGCGAGGCCGACCAGCGCATCCAGAAGGCGGCGCTTCGCGCCGGCTTCGGCGTGTCGTCCTGTCCGCACCCCGCGCTCGACGCCGTCGTGGTGCTGGTGCTGAGCGTGATGCTGATCCGCGATCTGATGGCCGTCTACGGCCTGCGCCACAGCCTGCGCAGCCTGTTCCGCGTCATGACCCGCTCGTTGTTCCTCGCCTCCTCAACGGCGCTGATGAGCACGGCCGTCGAGTTCGCGATGAAGGCGGCGCAGGACCGCCTGGCTGCCGCTGTCGTCGGCACCGCCGGCGAGGCGCTCATCGTCGCCCGCCGGATGCTGGCGCTGGGCGCCGTCGCGAAGGCCGAGATCCGCCCGCTGCCCCCAGGCTGAGCCTGCTTGCGGCCGAGCCTACTTGCGGTCGACGTTCACCGGCGAGGTCGTGTGGCTCGCCATGCTGATCAGGCCCTGCGACATCTGAGGCGGCGGCGGGTTGCGCGGCGGCACGCCGATGGCGGCGCGCTCCCTGACGGCCTTCACCTCGGCGCTGCGGCGGATCAGGTTGTAGCGCAGGCCGGTGAAGAGGTTCACCGGGAACGGCATGTCGGCGTTGAAGTCGATGATCAGCACCACACGCGTTTCGTCAGTCTGATTCTTGACCCAGTGCTCGCGGGTATCGTCGAAAACCAGCGGCTCGCCTTCCGTCCAGAAGAAGTGATGGCCGCCGATCTCGATCCAGCACTTCTCGGGCTCCTTCGGAACGATCAACGGATAGTGGAAGCGGATCACGCCGGCCGCCGAGCCGCGGTGGGGCTCGATCTCCGCACGCCCGGCCAGGATGCTGAACAATGCGGTGTGCACGCCGGGGATGCGCGAGATGGCCTGGTAGGTGTCGGGCACCGCCGCCGTGTTCTCGGTGATTTCGTGGCCCCAGATCTTCAGCAGGAAAGTGCGCCAGGCGCGGCCGTGCACATACAGGTCGCGCGGATGGACCTCGTGCAGCGCCGGGATTTCGTCGTGGTGGCTCAGCAGGTACTGGAGGTCGGCCTTGATCTTATCGTGGCTCTTCTTGAGCTCGGCCAGCACCGGAAAGGCCCTGATCGCATCCTCGCCACTCAGCGGCAGCTTGGGCATGCGGCGCAGGATCATGTCCGACATCTTGAGATTGAGGTTCTCGATGGGCTCCTGCGGAACCCAGATGTGCTTGGTCAAATAAAAGCGGCCCTTCTGGCCGACATTGGTATTGGCTTCTGTTTCCATGGCCGTCCTGAACGGGATGACTCCTTGGGGAGAGGGAATTTCATATCACTGTCGGGGCTTTTCAAGGCCTGGCTTTGGGCTGCGCAGCGCGGCCGACAGTCTCAATTTCCTACGTCAAGCCTCGGAAAACATGTAACAATTCCAAAGCTGCATTAGTATAGACCAAGATGTTCCGCTTTGCCGATGTCCCATTGTCGCTGTCCGGGATGACCAGAATCGCTGGCCGGCGGGTTTTTTTGCGTGCTCCGACCATGGACGACTGGGCCGAATGGGCGGAACTCCGGGCCCGCAGCCGGGCCTTTCTCACACCGTGGGAACCGACCTGGCCCGAGGATTCCCTGGGCCGCGACCACTACCGCCGCCGCCTGCGCCAGCAAGCCCGCGAATGGCGGTCAGGCGAGGCCTATGGCCTGTTCATCTTCACCAGCGAGGGGCGGCGGCTGGCCGGCGGCATCAATCTCAGCAACGTCCGCCGCGGCGTCGCCCAGGCCGCCTCGGTCGGCTACTGGATGGGCCAGCCCTATGCCGGCCAGGGCCTGATGACCGACGCGCTGCGTGCCACCTTGCCCTTCGTGTTCGACGACCTCAGGCTGCATCGTCTGGAGGCCGCCTGCCTGCCGCACAACGAGCCGTCCAAGGCCGTGCTGGCCAAGGTCGGGTTCCACGAGGAGGGGCTGGCCCGCCAGTACCTCCGCATCAACGGCCAGTGGGCCGACCATCTGTTGTTCGCCCTGCTGCGCGCCGACTACGATGCTCTCCTGAGAGCGGCCCGCTGAAACGGCCGTTTCTGGAGGAACCTTCATGCGCAACCTGACGCCGACCAGCATCACTCAGGCTTTCGCCGACTATGCCAAGAACGCCCCTTCGGAGCGTACCCGCACTCTGCTGGTGAGCCTGGCCGGTCACCTGCACAGCTTCGTGCGCGACAACAAGGTCACCCAGGCCGAATGGGGAGCCGCAATCGACGCGCTGACCCGCGCCACGAAATTCACCGACGACAAGCGCAACGAATACATCCTGTTCTCCGACCTTCTCGGCGTCTCGTCCCTGGTCGACATGATCAACGCGGCGACCACCGGCACGCAGTCGTCGGTGCTGGGGCCGTTCCTCATCGAGAACGCGCCCGAGCTGCCCAACGGCGGCGACCTGTGGAAGGGCCAGGTCGGCGAGCCGCTGGTGGTGAGCGGCCGCATCAGGGACGGCAAGGGCGCGCCGGCCAAGGGCGCGCGGCTGCAGCTCTGGCAGAACGGCGGCAACGGGCTCTATTCCCAGCAGGATGCCGAGAACTCGCCGACCAACTATCATGGTCAGCTCAAGGTGGCCGACGACGGCACCTTCTCCTATTCGACGGTGCGGCCGATCGCCTACACCGTGCCTGACGACGGGCCGGCCGGCGACATGTTGCGTGCGCTGGGCCGTAACGCCTGGCGGCCGGCGCATCTGCACATGATCATCAACGCGCCGGGCCACAAGCCGCTGATCACCGAGTTCTTCCCCGAGGACGACAAGCATCTCGACGGCGACGCCGTGTTCGGCGTGCGCGCGGGCCTGGTGCTGCCGTTCAGGAAGGTCGCCGACCGCAAGGAACTGCCGGCGAATCTTTTGGCGCGCGACACTCTGCCGATGCCGGTGTGGACAGCCACGCTCGATCTCACGCTGCCGTCGGCCTGATGCGGTCCTGGATGCGGCCCTGAATGCGGCTCGTCGGTGTTCGCGGCGTATCGAAGGTCTTTGCCAACGGCGTAGAAGCTCTCGCCGACGTCTCGCTCGACGTACGGGAAGGCGAGTTCCTGAGCGTGTTGGGCCCCTCCGGCTGCGGCAAGTCCACCTTGCTGCGCCTGGTCGCGGGCCTCACCGAGCCCACGACGGGCTCGATCGATTGGTCGGAAGCAAAGGGTGGGAATCTCGGCTTCGTCTTCCAGGAGCCGACCCTGATGCCGTGGGCCACCGCGCTCACCAACGTTGCCCTGCCTCTGAAGCTGCGCGGCATGGCGAAGAGCGAGCGCGAGGCGCGGGCGGCCGAGGCGCTGGGCGATGTCGGGCTGAAGGGATTCGAGCGCGTCTGGCCGCGTGAGCTGTCGGGTGGCATGAAGATGCGCGTATCCCTGGCCCGCGCTCTTGTGATCCGGCCGAAGCTGCTGCTGATGGACGAGCCGTTCGCCGCCCTCGACGAGATCACGCGGCATCGCCTGAACGACGACCTGCTCGAGCTGTGGCAGCACAGCGGCGTCACGGTCGTGTTCGTGACGCACTCGGTCTTCGAATCGGTGTTCCTCTCGCAGCGCATCGTGGTGATGGCGGCGCGGCCGGGGCGCGTGTCCGCGGAGCTTGCCGTCACCGAACCCTATCCGCGCAGCCAGGCCTTTCGTACCTCGGCTGCGTATGCGGCCTGGTGCCGGCAGGCCTCGTCGCGGCTGGGCGAGGCGATGGCTGCATGATCGACGCGAAGGTGATCGCGCCGATCGTGCTGGGCGCGCTGATGCTCGCCTTGTGGGAGGGCATCGTACGCGCGGCCGCTATCCCGTCCTATATCCTGCCCGGCCCGATCCTGGTGGCGAGGACGCTGGTCGCCGACTGGGGCACGCTTGCGCCCTCGCTGCTGGTCACCGTGCGCATCACCCTCGAGGCGCTGGCGGCCGCCGTCGTGATCGGCGGCCTGCTCGCCATCCTGTTCTCGCTGTCGCGCTGGGTCGAGCTCTCGCTCTTTCCCTACGCCATCACCCTGCAGGTGACGCCGATCGTCGCCATTGCGCCGTTGATCATCGGGTGGGCCGACAATGTCGAGCTCTCGCTGCTGATCTGTGCGTGGCTGGTGGCGTTCTTCCCGATCCTGTCCAACACCATCCTCGGCCTGCGTTCGGTCGATCCCAACCTGCTGGACCTGTTCCAACTCTACGGCGCCGGGCGCTGGCGGACCCTGGTCGATCTGCGCCTGCCGGCGGCTCTGCCGTACTTCCTGGGCGGGCTGCGCATCTCGGGCGGGCTGGCGCTGATCGGCGCGGTGGTGGCGGAGTTCGTGGCCGGCACCGGCGGCAATGCCTCGGGCCTCGCCTGGCGCATCCTCGAATCGGGCTATCAGCTCAAGATCCCCCGCATGTTCGCGGCCCTGGTGCTGATCTCGGCGACCGGCATCGCGATCTACCTGCTGCTCAGCTGGCTCAGCCACCTGCTGCTGCGGCGCTGGCACGAGAGTGCGCTGGCGCCTGAACGCTGAGCTTGCCGCGGGCGACTATGTTGCTTCGCGGTTGGCGGCCAATTGCGACATCCACTGCTGCATCATGTCGATCGGAAAGGGGAACACGATCGTCGAGCTGCGCTCGCCGGCGATTTCGAACAGCGTGGCGAGGTAGCGCAGCTGCATCGCCTGCGGCACGGGCGCCAGGATCTGGGCCGCCTCGAGCATTTTCTGCGCCGCTTGCTGCTCTCCTTCGGCGTTGATGATCTTGGCGCGACGGCTGCGCTCGGCCTCGGCCTGGCGGGCGATCGCACGGATCATGCTGTCGTCGAGGTCGATGCGCTTGATCTCCACGTTGGAGACCTTGATGCCCCACGCGTCGGTCTGCTTGTCGAGGGTTTCCTGGATGTCGTTGTTGAGCTTGTCGCGTTCGGACAGCATCTCGTCGAGGTCGTGCTTGCCCAGCACGGACCTGAGCGTGGTCTGGGCCAGCTGGCTGGTGGCTTCCTTGTACGCGTTGACCTGGATTACCGCCCTTTCGGCGTCGACGACGCGGAAGTAGATGACGGCGCTCACCTTGACCGAGACGTTGTCGCGCGAGATCACGTCCTGGCTCGGGACTTCGTCGACCACGATGCGCAGATCGACGCGCACCATCTGCTGGACGAACGGCACCAGCACCACGAGGCCCGGCCCCCTGGTACCGGTGTAGCGGCCCAGCGTGAAAACGACGGCGCGCTCGTACTCGCGCAGGATCTTGATCGACGCCGCGAGGAGCAGCACGGCCAATGCCACGACGATGGCGATGACGCTGACGGTGATGAGCATGCTGCTTCCTCCGCTTACATCGGCTCGACGGTGAGAACGAGATCCTGGCGGGAGACCACCTTGATCCGCACACCGGGCTCCAGGGGGCGGGCGGCGCGTGCATTCCAGATCTCGCCCATGATTCGGATCTTGCCGGTTTCGCCCTGCCACTCCACGGCCTCGCCCTCGGCGCCGATCATTGCTTCGCTGCCGGTGATCACGCGCCTGCGCCGGGAACGCAGAAGCAGGCCCAGGACCAGAATGAGAAGCGCGGCGGAGGCGATGGCCGCGGCCACGACCACGGACAGGGAGAGGCCAAGGCCTCCGTCCAACGAACGGAAGGTGATGATCGAGCCGATCGCAAAAGCCACGATGCCTGCCGCGCCGATCAGGCCGAACGAGCCGATGAAGGCTTCGGCCACCATGAGGGCGACGCCGACCAGCAGGAGCCCGACACCGGCATAGTCGACCGGCAGCACATTCAGGGCGTACAGCGCCATGAGGAAGCTGATGGTGCCGATCAGCCCGGGCAGAACGGCGCCGGGACTGGAGAGCTCGAAGATCAGCCCGTACACGCCGAGCAGCAGGAGGAGGTAGGCGACGTTGGGATTGGTGACGACGGACAACAGGCGGACCCGCCAATCCGGCGATACCGTGACCGCCTCCAGGCCGGCCGTCGCCAGGCGCTCGGATTTGCCGGCGACGATCACCGTGCGGCCATCGATCTTTCGCAAGAGGTCGGGCACGTCGTCGGCGATCACGTCGATCACCTTCAACTTCAGCGCGTCGGAGGACGACAGGCTGACCGACTCGCGCACCGCCTCGGCCGCCCAGTCGGCGTTGCGGCCATGCAGCTCCGCGAGGCTGCGGATGTAGGCCACCGCATCGTTGACCGCCTTGCGTGTTCCGGTGTCCTGCGATGAGCGGCTGCGGGCATCGCCGGCTTTGGACCTGTCCGCGGGTTCGCCTTCTTGCTGGTCCGGCTTGTCGCCTGGAGGCGGTGTCCCGCCGAGCTGGACAGGCGTGGCCGCGCCGAGATTGGTGCCCGGCGCCATGGCGGAGACGGCGCCGGCATAGGCGAGGTAGGTGCCCGCGCTCGCGGCCCGGGCGCCACTGGGCGCGACATACACCGCGACAGGCACGGCCGAGGCCAGAACGGCGCGGATGATGTCGCGCATGGAGGTGTCGAGGCCGCCCGGCGTATCCATGCGCAGCACGACGAGACCGGTGTCGTCACGACTGACGGCCTTGAGTTCGCGCACGACATAATCGGCAACAGCCGGGCCGATCGCGCCGTCGATCTCCAGCACTACGGCGCGGCGAACGGCGGAATTCGTCAGCGTCGCCAGCGTCATCAATGCCGCGCCAATGAGCAGGCCGGCCAGCCGCGCGGTGGCCGTGAGACGCAACCCCATGGGCTGTCTCCTCTCGCAGGCCGTTGCGTGAAGAGGACTCTTTCACCCCGGGTAGGGGCTTTCAATAGGCTGGTTCGGCGGGCGAACCTCGCGGCCTATTTCAGGCCTGCAAGGAACTCGCCGACCGGGCCCGACCATAGCGCAACACCGCTGTCGCTGCCGATGAGGCCGTGGCCGTCCTTGCCGAAGGCCCCGAGCGGCCGATAGACACCCTTGCCGCCGGCGGCGTTGTAGGCCTCGAACATGCGGCGCGCGAGACTCGGCTCGAAGAAGCTGTCGTTGGCGGCGTAGATCCACAGGGTCGGTACGCGCGCCGTGGCGCCATACTTGCCGGCCGCCGTCACGAGGACATTGGGTGTGCAGTTGCCCATGCCGCCCTGCGGCAGCCTCTGATGGCCGCCGCGGCCGCCTGCGAAGTCGATCATGCCTGACACGCCCGGCGGATTCTGGCTGGATAAGGCGAGTGTCGCCCAGCCGCCCGCCGATTGTCCGACGACGATCGAGCGATCGGGCAGGACGTAGCGCTGCCTGCGCATCAGATCGAGCGCGGCCCGGATGTCCTCGGCGCCACGCAGGCCGGCCGTGTAGTAATCCGGCTCCTCGCAGTCGCCATAGCTCTCGACCCATTTGCCGCCAGTATCGCCGTAGCCGCGGCGCAGCGGCAGGACCACGACATAGCCGCGTTGGACGAACCATGACGACAGCGGTTCGTAGCGCGGCAAGGCCATTTCCGGCCGCTGTGAGGCGACGGCCGGAGAGCCGTGGTTGATGACGACCAAGGGGCGGGGCTGCTCGCCCGGCGGGCGCATGACGGTGGCGACCATCGACACGCCGCCCACGGTCGGGATGCGGATGACCTGCTCGCGAGTCTGGGCCGCAGCTTCGCCGGCGAGGATCAGCGCCAGGAGGACAGCGAATAGGCGGCGTAGGGTTGTTGTCATCCTCTTCCGGAAGATGATCTAACGCCCGCTGCGCCGGGCCTGCTTGCCGCGGCCGCCCGAGCCGGTGCGCACGCCGCGGAAGACGCGGCTGTGCTGCATCTTGCCGAGATGCACGCCGATATTGGCGCTGGCAGCCTGGCCCGGCAGTTCGAGCTCGTTGGCCTCGAGCCGCCGGATCTCGTCGCGGATGCGGGCGGCCTCCTCGAATTCGAGGTTGGCCGCGGCGTCGCGCATGCGCTTCTCCAACTCGGCGATGTGGGTGCGCAGATTGTGGCCGACCAGGTGCACGTCGCCCGACACGCCGGTATCGACCGTGTAGTGGTCGCGTTCGGCCGTCGACTGCAGGATCTCGGCGATGTTCTTCCGCACCGAGGCCGGCGTGATGCCGTGCTCCTTGTTGTAGGCCATCTGCTTGGCGCGCCGCCGCTCGGTCTCGGCCATGGCGTACTTGATCGAATCGGTCATGTGGTCGGCGTATAGGATGACCCGGCCATCGACGTTGCGTGCGGCGCGGCCGATCGTCTGGACCAGCGAGGTCGGCGAGCGCAGGAAGCCTTCCTTGTCGGCATCGAGGATCGCCACCAGGGCGCACTCGGGGATGTCGAGGCCCTCGCGCAGGAGGTTGATGCCGACCAGCACATCGAACGCGCCGAGCCTCAGGTCGCGGATGATCTCGATGCGCTCCAGCGTGTCGATGTCCGAATGCAGGTAGCGGCAGCGGATGCCGGCCTCGTGCATGTATTCGACGAGGTCCTCGGCCATGCGCTTGGTCAGCACCGTGACCAGCACGCGCTGGCCCTTCTTGGCGCAGTCGCGGCATTCGGCGATCAGGTCGTCGACCTGCTTCTCGACCGGCCGGACGATCACCGTCGGGTCTATGAGACCGGTCGGGCGGATCACCTGCTCGATGAAGGTGCCCTGGGTGCGCTCCATCTCCCACGGCCCCGGCGTCGCGCTGACGAACGTCGTCTGCGGGCGCAGCGTGTCCCACTCCTCGAACTTCAGCGGCCGGTTGTCGATCGCCGAGGGCAAGCGGAATCCGAACTCGGCGAGCACACTCTTGCGATTGAAGTCGCCGCGGAACATGCCGCCGATCTGCGGCACGGTGACGTGGCTCTCGTCGACGATCAGCAGGGAATTCTCGGGGAAGTACTCGAACAGCGTTGGCGGCGGTTCGCCCGGCCGCCGGCCGGTGAGGTAGCGCGAGTAGTTTTCGATGCCGGCACAGGCACCTGTGGTCTCGAGCATCTCGATGTCGAACAGCGTGCGCTGCTCCAGGCGCTGCGCCTCGAGAAGCCGTCCGGCGCGGTTGAACTCGTCGAGCCTTTGCTTGAGGTCGGTCTTTATCTGCTCGATGGCCTTCTGCATGGTCGGCCGCGGCGTCACGTAGTGGCTGTTGGCATAGACCACGATGTCGCTGAGCGTCGCCGTCTTCTCGCCGGTCAGCGGATCGAACTCGACGATCGATTCGATCTCGTCGCCGAACATCTCGATGCGCCAGGCCTTGTCCTCGTAGTGCGCCGGGAAGAGGTCGACGGTGTCGCCACGCACCCGGAAGGTGCCGCGCTGGAAGGCATTGTCGTTGCGCTTGTACTGCTGCTCGACGAAGCGGCGCAGAAGGGACGTACGGTCGATCTTCTGGCCCTTGTGCAGGCGGAAGGTCATCGTCTGGTAGTTCTCGAGCGGGCCGATGCCGTAGATGCACGACACCGAGGCGACGATGATCACGTCGTCGCGCTCCATCAGCGCGCGCGTCGCCGAGTGGCGCATGCGGTCGATCTGCGCGTTGATCGATGAATCCTTCTCGATGTAGGTGTCGGTGCGCGGTACATACGCTTCCGGCTGGTAGTAGTCGTAGTACGATACGAAGTACTCGACAGCGTTCTCCGGGAAGAAGCCTTTCATCTCGCCGTAGAGCTGGGCGGCCAGCGTCTTGTTGGGCGCCAGCACCAGCGACGGCCGGCCCTGCGAGGCGATGACGTTGGCCATGGTGAAGGTCTTGCCTGAGCCGGTGACGCCCAGCAGCACCTGGTCGCGCTCGCCCTCGCCAACGCCAGCGATGAGCTGGCGGATCGCCTCGGGCTGATCGCCGGCCGGCGTGTAGTCCGACACCAGCTTGAAGGACTTGCCGCCACCGGCGAGCTCCGGCCGCCGCTGGATGTACGGCATGTGGAGCGGGACGGTTGAGACCGCGAGATTCTTTGAGGGCATGGCCTGCATTATATGATGCTCGGCTTGTGCAGCGGCAATGCTAGAGCTTGCGGGATGCTGCCATTCCCTGACGTCGGGAATTGAGCCAGGCCCGATGCCGGACTTGCTTGCTCTTCCCTTCCTGATCTGCGCCGTCGTGGCCTGCATTGCAGGCATGGTGCGGGGATTCGCGGGTTTTGGCGCGGCGATGGTCATGACTCCCGTCTTTTCCGCCTTCTATGGACCGGCCGTCGGCGTGGCCCTTTGCCTGTTCCTGGAGATCGCCGTTGCCCTGCCGGTAGTTCCGGGCGTCGTGCGCCTGGTCGATTGGCGTCGCATCGGCCTGCTGCTGGCGGCCGCCGCGGTGGGCGTTCCAGCCGGTAACCTCCTCCTGACCCAAGTCGCTCCCGAGCCGATGCGCTGGGCGCTCTCGGCGATCGTGCTGGGCGCGGTGGCCTTGCTGGTGAGCGGCTGGCGCTTCAAGGGCCGGCCGCGGCCGGCGACGACGCTGGCGGCAGGTGTCACCAGCGGCTTTCTCAACGGCCTGGCCGGCATGGCCGGACCGCCGATCGCCTTCTATTACCTCGCCGGTGACGAAACCGTGACGCGCGTGCGCGCCAACCTCACGACTTATTTCGTGTTCGTCGATCTCGTCGCCATGGCAGCTTTCGTTGCTCGCGGCCTGGTCGACTGGGACACGATCGTGCTCGGCCTCGTCATGGCCCCGGCCGTCATGGTGGGCGGCGTGCTGGGCACAAAGTTGTTTCCCCTGGCCAGCGAAGGGTTCTACCGGCGCCTCGCCCTTGTCCTGCTGGTCGGCGTGGCGATCGGCTCCTTGATCCTGTGAGCGGGAGCGCGTAGCGGAGCGACATGCAGATCTGGGACAAGATCGTGGAAGGAGTGACGCGACTCGCCAACGGCGAATCGTTCGGCTCGCTGCTCGGCCTAACGTCGCCGCCGGCCGACGACGGCGCGCATCCCGACTTGCGCCAGATCGCCTTCACCATCGGCGTGATCGCGCTCGGCGCCAAGATGGCGAGGGTGGACGGCGAGGTCTCGGAAGCAGAGGTCGCGGCGTTCCGCGATTTCTTCCATGTCCCGCCAGGCGAGGAACGCAACGTCGAACGCTTCTTCAATCTCGCCAAGCGTGATGCCGCCGGTTACGAGACCTATGCGCGTCAGCTCGCGGCGCTGTTCCCCGACGCGCCGGAGATCCTCGAGAAGCTGCTCGAAGGGTTGTTCAGCATCGCCAAGGCCGATGGTCCGATCGACCTCGCCGAAGCCGACTATCTCGCCGAGGTCTCGCGCCTCTTCGGCCTGAGCAGCGCGCGCTTCGAGCGCGCCAAGGCGGCGGCGCTGGGCGTCGTCGAGTGCGAGCCCTGCACCATCCTGGGCATCGATCCGCTGGCGACCGACGAGCAGATCCGCGAGGCTTGGCTGCGCCAGGTCAAGGCCAACCATCCCGACCGCCTGATCGCGCAGGGCCTGCCCGAGGAAGCCATCGCCATGGCCACCCGCAAGCTCGCCTTGATCAACGACGCCTACGACCGGCTGCGGCGCGAGCGCGGCCTGGTTCCCGCCTGATCGTGAAGGCGATCGAGCTGCCATCGCCTAACCACGCGGCACGGCAGTCGGCTGTCGACGTGCTGGTGCTGCACTACACCGAATTGCCGCTCGACGAATCGCTGGAAGTCCTGCGTGACGACAAACGCCCCAACCGCGTCAGCGCCCACTACGTCGTGGCGGAAGACGGCACCGCTTATCGATTGGTCCCTGAAGATCGCGTTGCCTGGCATGCCGGCCGTTCGCACTGGCGCGGCCGCGATGCGCTCAACGGCACGTCGATCGGCATCGAGATCGTCAACCTGCACGGCGACAGGCATGACTATCCCGATGCACAGATCGCGGCGCTGATCGCGCTCTGCCGGGACATCAGCGGCCGCCATCCCGCCATCGTGCCGCGCAACGTCGTCGGCCATTCCGACATCGCACCCAAGCGCAAGATCGATCCCGGGCTGCGCTTTCCCTGGGCGGCGTTGGCGGCGAGCGGGGTCGGTCTGTGGCCGCGTCCCGGTGCGAAGCCGATCGAAGGCGACATGCAGCCGGCCTTGCAGCGTTTCGGCTACCCGCCGGCCGTCGAGGTGACGCCGGTCGACATCGTTGCCTCCTTCCAGCGCCGCTTTCGACCGTCCAAGGCCGATGGAGCGGCCGATGCCGAGACTCGTGCCCTGCTGGCCGATCTCCTTGACCAGGTGGGACACGAAGCCTAGCTAGGGCCGTCAGGTCAGACGGCCGGATGGCTGCACTGGGCGGGTAACCGCTCGGTGAGGAAAGTCCGGGCTCCACGGAGACACGGTGCCGGCTAACGGCCGGCGGGGGCGACCCCAGGGAAAGTGCCACAGAGAACAGACCGCCGAGCGGGTTCGCCCGCGAGGCAAGGGTGAAACGGTGGGGTAAGAGCCCACCGCGCGTCCGGCAACGGAAGCGGCGCGGCAAACCCCACCGGGAGCAAGACCAAATAGGGGCGGCACGCCGGGCAACCGGCAGCGGTGTTTCCGCGTCGCCGCCCGGGTCGGTCGCGCGAGGCGCTCGGTAACGGGCGTCCCAGAGGAATGGCCATCCATCGCTGCCTTGGTTCGCCGAGGGGCGAGGACAGAACCCGGCTTACAGGCCGTCTGACCTGCGTCTCCAAGCCAAAGCCGCTGCGATGTGTCCCGGCACCCATCATTTGGCCCTTCCTGGAGCCTCAAAAGTCACCATAGCGAAATTACCGCTGCATCAAACTAGAGTTATTTTACTTGAAACGTATTATAACTCAGATTATTATCTGGTGATATCGGCCCTGTGGAGCGTTCGTGAGTTTCCGATCAAACCAAGATCTGGAGGTGGGGCTGACTGGGAGCGCCCATACCTGGGACCGATTCAACTCCTTGCGGTTTGGAGCAGTGGATGGACAATAGATTTGGTAGCTAACCGCTTCAGATTCCTTGTGGATTCTTGCTCTTCCGCATTGCTTCCCTGGATTTCCCATGGTATCCCATGACATCCCGTCAACAGCCCGGGGCGTGGGGCACCGGTCGCGGGGAGTGCAGGGGG
>JAEZHS010000382.1 GCA_023436825.1 Pseudomonadota bacterium
GCCCAGCAGTACCAGCTCACCATCAAGACCCAGGGCCGCCTGACGCGGCCCGACCAGTTCGACAACATCGTGATCCGCGCCAATCCCGACGGCTCGGTCGTGCGCGTCAGGGACGTCGCCCGCGCCGATCTCGGCGCCAAGAGTCAGGAGCGTTACAGCCGCTTCAACGGTGCGCCGTCGGCGACGATCGGCATCTTCCAGTCGCCCGGCGCCAACGCCGTCGACGTCGCGGCCAACGTCCGCAAGGTCATGGACGAGCTGAAGCAGCGCTTCCCCGACGATCTCGAATACCAGGTGTTCTGGGATTCCACGGTGTTCGTGACCTCGACCATCGACGAGGTCGTCCACACGCTGGTCATCGCCTTCGTGCTGGTGGCGATCGTCGTCTTCCTGTTCCTGGGCAAGCTGCGCACCACACTCATCCCTCTGGTCGCCGTGCCGGTGTCCATCATCGGCGCCTTCGCGGTCATGCTGCTGATCGGCTACTCGGCCAACACCGTCTCGCTGCTCGCCCTGGTGCTGGCCATCGGCATCGTGGTCGACGACGCCATCGTGGTCATCGAGAACGTCGAGCGCGTGATCGAGGAAAACCCCGACCTCACCGTTCCCGAGGCGACCAAGAAAGCGATGGGCGAGATCACCGCGCCAATCATCGCCATCACCCTGGTACTCCTGTCGGTGTTCGTGCCGGTCGCCTTCATCCCCGGCGTCAGCGGCCAGCTCTTCCGCCAGTTCGCCGTGGCGGTGTCGGTCGCCATGCTGATCTCGGCGGTCAACGCTCTCAGCCTGAGCCCGGCCTTGTGTGCCGTGCTGCTGAAGCGCGGCGACCATCAGCGGCGCGGGCCGCTGCAGCGGGTGATGGCGCACGTGCTCGGCGCGATCGACTGGGTGCGCGACGGCTATGTCGCCATCGTCCGCCGCCTGGTGCGGCTCGCGATCTTCGGCGTCGTCGCGGTCGCGGTGTGTGGCGCGGCGGCCTATGGCGTGCTGCGGATCGCGCCGCAGGGCTTCCTGCCGACCGAGGACCAGGGCGCCTTCTTCGTCGCCATGCGCCTGCCCGAGGGCGCTTCGCTCAACCGTACCGCCGACCTGGTCAAGCAGGTCGAGGACATGATCCGGCCGGTCCCCGGCGTGCAGGGCGTCGTGTCGGTCGTCGGCCTGAACTTCATCGACTACGTCGTGTCGTCCAACAGCGCCTTCTTCGTGGTGCGCCTGAAGCCCTACGAGCAGCGCACCGATCGCAGCCAATCGGCCGACGCCATCATCGCCGACCTGCGACCCAAGCTCGCCGCCGTCCAGGGCGCCATCGCCTTCCCCTTCAACCTGCCGCCGATCCTGGGCCTGGGCAGTACCGGTGGCTTCCAGTACGTGCTGCAGGCCCTGCAGGGCCAGTCGCCGACCGATCTCGCTGCCGTGACGCGCGCCATGATCGTGGCGGCCAACCAGCAGCCCGAGCTCGCCGGCGTCTTCACCACCTTCGCCGCCGACACCCCGCAGGTCTTCCTCGATATCGACCGCGACAAGGCCCAGGTGCTGGGCGTCAAGGTGAGCGACGTCTTCACCGCCCTGCAGGCGAGCCTGGGCGGCTACTACGTCAACGACTTCAACCTGTTCGGCCGCACCTGGCAGGTGAACATCGAATCGGAGGACCGCTTCCGCGACGCCATCGACGACATCTATCGCGTCTATGTGCGCAACGCCGCCGGCGCCATGGTGCCGGTGCGCTCGCTGGCCACCGCCAAGCTGGTGCTCGGGCCGCAGGTGGTGATCCGCTACAACGGCTTCCGCGCCGCCGTCATCAACGGCGCGCCCAAGCCCGGCTTCAGCTCCGGGCAGGCGCTCGCCGCCATGGAGCGATTGTCGGCGACGACGCTGCCGGCCGGCTACGGCTTCGAATGGACGGCGGTGGCGCTGCAGGAGAAGACCGCGGCCGGCCAGACCGGCATCGTGCTGGGGCTCGCCATCCTGTTCGCCTATCTCTTCCTGGTGGCGCTGTACGAGAGCTGGAACATCCCGCTGCCCGTGCTGATGTCGGTCACCGTCGGCGTGCTGGGCGCCATCGTCTTCGTGTGGTGGCTGGGGCTCGCCTTCGATGTCTATGCCCAGATCGGCCTGGTCGTGCTGGTGGCGCTCGCCGCCAAGAACGGCATCTTGATCGTCGAGTTCGCCGTCGAGCAGCGGCGACACGGCCGCGAATTGCTGGACTCGGCGGTCGAGGGCGCACGGCTGCGCTTCCGGCCGGTGATCATGACCAGCTTCGCCTTCATCCTGGGCCTGCTGCCGCTGGTGATCGCCGAAGGCGCCGGCGCCGCCAGCCGCCGCGCCGTGGGCACGCCCGTGTTCGGCGGCATGCTCGCGGCCGCCATATTCGGCATCTTCGTCATCCCGATGCTGTACGTCGTGTTCCAGCGGATGCGGGAGTGGACGGCTCAGGAGAGGGCGAGACGTGACTCCAGCGCCGCTGCATCGCCAGCCGGCAGGACCTCGGCGGACTGATACCAGGGAGAAGGTCCGGGCCGCGGCCCCCACAGCCAGTCGGCGCCGGCCGGCAGCAGGATGAATGTCGGAAGGCCGAGCCGTGCGGCGAGGTGAACCGGCCAGACGTCGTCGCCGACGACCATGCGGCACGCCGCGACCTGCTCGGGCCGGCGTTCGATATCGACGCCGGCGGGCGGCGCGCTGTCCGTGAACCAGCCGACGCGCGTCGAGGCTTGCGTCGTTGTCCGCAGTGCGCCGGGTGAGGGCAGGGCCTCGAGCGTCCAGCCGAGGAGATGCGGCAGGCTGCGCAACGGCGCCGCCGCAACGAACCCATCGAGTGCTGCGCCGCGCTGGACCGTCGGCATGTCGAGCCATTCGGCGACGCGCGGCGAGCACTGCACCATGGCGTCGACACCGCGTGCCAACATCAGCGTATCACGCAGCGCGGCGTCGCTCTCGATGTCGGCCTGCTCGGGATAGATCAGCAGCCGGCCCGTCACAGGCTCGCCCTGCCACTGCGGCAGGCCAGGCGCATAACGTTCGCCCGGCAGCTCGAGTCGCGCTTCATGGTCCAGGAGGCCGCGCAGCCAGTCGCCCTGGCGCAGCAGCAGGTCGCCGCGGCGCAGGCGCAGATGCGGATCGTTGGGGCGGCTGGTCAGCGCCATCTCGAGATCGGTCAAGGCGCCGATCCAGTCGCCGCGCGCGGCGAGCAGGTTGGCGCGCGCCGACAGCGACGGCATCAGGCGATGGTCGATCGACAGGGCTTCGTTGTAGGCCTGTTCGGCATCGTCGAGGCGGCCCAGGGCTTCGAGCGCGCGGCCTTTGTTGTGGGCGATGGCGGCATCACCGGGCTTCAGACGATGGGCGCGGTCGAGGGCTGCGAGCGCCGCCGTGTGCTCGCCCAGCACCGACAGGCAGCCGGCCAGGTTGACCTGGGCCGCGACCTCCTTGGGCAGGAACTTGGCGGCGCGCTCCAGCGGCTCGCGCGCCTCGGCGAAGCGGCCGAGCTTCAAGCGGGCCTGACCCAGGAGGTGCAGCGCCTGTCCGGAGTTGGGCCGCGCCTCGACGACCTGCGCCAGCAACGGCTCGGCGCCGGTGAAGTCGCCGGCGGCGGCGCGCTGCACGGCGTCGCGCGCCAGCGTCTGGATCTGGAGGTCGGAGAGAGCCATCCGCCGAGGCTCTAGCACAGATGGTCGAGCGCGCCAGAACGGCTTTTGTGCCTCGGAACCGAATCGGGCAATTCGAAAAGAAAAAGCCGGCGGTCGACAGGGAGGCTGAGGATCGACCGCCGGCCAGTGTCCGGAGAGGGTAGGGCCCGCGCAGGGTAAAAAAACGGGCCGGCTCCGGATTCGGGACTCAACTACGCCAGAACGGCTTGTTGACCTCGAAGTTGATGTCGCTGGCGCTCAAACCGAGGTCGTGCAGGGTGCGGGAATCGAGACTGGAAAGCTCGCGCCGCTCCTTGGTGCGGCGGCGCCAGGTGGCCAGGATCTGGTTGAAAGCAGTGAAGGTGCCGGCCAGTGGTGCCTTGGAACTGTAATGAAGCGAGAGGTCGGCCATGGGATTACTCCCCGAATGAAGTGGATGCCTTGATGATCGGGCATTTGGTCCGCGGGAGGCGGCTTTACAAACAACCGTTTGTCCTGTTTTGATAAGAATACCTCATGTGAAGGGACTGCGATGAAGCGAACCCTGCCGCCGCTCAATGGATTGCGCGCTTTCGAAGCCGCCGCGCGCCATATGAGCTTTACCGATGCCGCCGACGAACTTTCAGTCACCCAGGCCGCGATCAGCCACCAGGTGCGCGGGCTCGAACAACGGCTTGGATTAAAATTATTCGTGCGCCGCAATCGCTCGCTGCTCCTGTCGGAAGCGGGCCAGGCCTACCTGCCGGCGGTGCGGGCCGCGTTCGATCAGCTGAACGAGGCGACCGAGAAGCTGCTGCAGAAGGATCGCGGCGGGCATCTCACGGTGACGACGACATCGTCGTTCGCCGTGAAGTGGCTGGTGCCGCGACTGGGCGGCTTCCAGCGCACCAATCCCGAGATCGACGTGCGCATCAGCACCGGCACCGGCCTGGTCGATTTCTCCCGCGAGGATGTCGATATCGGCATCCGCTACGGTCGCGGCCATTGGCCGTCGCTCACCGCCGAGCGATTGATGAGCGAGGACATCATGCCGGTCTGTGCGCCCTCGCTGGTCAAGGGGCCGAATGGCTTGAAGAAGCCGGGCGATCTCAAGCGGTTCACGCTCCTGCATATCGGCCCGTTTCCCGACGACTGGCAGATCTGGCTGACGGCCGCCGGGGTCAAGGGTGTCGATTCCACGCGCGGTACGTCCTTCGATTTTTCTCTCGCGGCCTACCAGGCGGCGATGGACGGGC
This sequence comes from Pseudomonadota bacterium, assembly GCA_023436825.1. The sequence goes on from JAEZHS010000382.1 coordinate 4,862, forward strand.
TCGGCGTGGCGCTCGGCCGTGCCGCCCTGGTGGCACCCGACCTCAAGGCCGGCCGCCTGGTCGTGCCCTTCGAGTTCAAGATGTCGTCCGATGCCGCCTACTACCTTGTCTATCCGCCCGAGGCGATCCGGCGCCGCAAGATCAAGGCCTTCCGCGACTGGATCGTCTCGCTCGCCGAAGTGAAGCAGGAACAGCCACCGCAGCCGCGTGCGGCTTAGGTTCTCTCCTCATATTCCTCCCCGTAAGGACGGGGGAGGAATATGAGGTGATAGGCCACAAGCCTGACCTATTATTTGCATTTACAAATAACGGCGAATTGGTCATCCTCGAGCCAACGATAGAGGAAACACCATGCAATTCGGCTACTTCACGCTGAGCGACAACCGCTATCCCAACAATCCGCGGCAGGCCGAGGACTTCATCAAGGACATCTACGCCGAGGCCCTGTACGCCGAGAAGATCGGTCTGAACTCGGCCTGGATCGGCGAGCACCATTTCAACCTTTTGGGCGTCAACGCTTCGCCCCTGGCGATCCTGGCGCAGCTTGCGGGCGCCACGACCAAGCTTCGGTTGGCGCCGGCCGTGACGCTGCTGCCGGTGCATCATCCGCTGCATGTCGCCGAGGAATGGGCGACGCTCGATCTCTTGTCGGGCGGCCGCGTCGACTTCGCCGCCGGCCGCGGTTACGACCGCAAGGAGTACGAGCCCTTCCAGACCTCGTTCGAGGACTCGGCCGAGCTGTTTGCCGAGGGCCTGGAGATCGTGTGGCGTGCCTGGACCGAGCCTGGCAAGTGGTCGCATAAGGGCAGGTTCTACGAGTTCAAGGACGTCGAGATCCGGCCGCGACCGGCGCAGAAGCCCTTGCGGCCCTACGTCGCCTGCTTCTCGCGGCCGTCGATGGAGCTTGCCGCCAGGAACGACTGGAACGTGATCTACGCGCCTTTCGCCGCCGCCATGGTCTACGGGTCCCTGGCCGATGCAGTCCGTGTCTACAAGGATACCTGCGAGACCACCCACAAGCGGCCGATGCGGCGAGCCATGTGCTCCTACTTCGTGCACATCGCCTCGACGCCGGCCGAGGAGCAGTACGGCAAGGAAGCGCTGGTACGCTACTTCCAGGACGCGCTGATCGCGGCCTTCCCCTCGTCGTCCGGCGAGAAGGTGCCGCCGACCTACAAGTACTTCGTCGACATCGTGAACATCCTGCGCGACATGCGGCCGGAGAAGCTGACCGACAAGTCGATCCTGTGCGGCAGCCCGCAGCATATCGTCGACACGCTGAAGCAGGTCGAGAAGGCCGGCATCGCCGAGGTCATCCTCTACTTCAACTACGGCCAGAAGCCCCACGCCGAGGTGAAGGCGCAGATGGACCGCTTCATGCGCGAGGTGGCGCCGCACTTCGACACGCGTGATGTCATGACCGCCGCCGCGTGATACGCGTGATGTCATGACCGCCGCCGCGTGATAGGCATGGCGGCCTCATGGGCCCGCTCGATTCCTATCTTCCCTATCTGCTGAACCGTGCCGGCGCGCGCATCGCCGCCGCATTCAACGACGAGATGCGGCCGCTCGGCGCTACCCTGCAGATCTGGCGCGTGCTGGCGGCGCTGCGCGAGCGCGACGGCCGGCGCATGGGCGATCTTTCCAACACGACGTCGATCGAGGTCTCGACGCTGACCCGCCTGGTCGACAACATGGAGCAGAAGGGCCTGGTGGCTCGACGGCGCGATGCGGGTGACGCCCGCGCCATCCTGCTCCACGTCGCACCGGCCGGCCGGCGTCTCACCCAGCGCATCCTGCCGATCGCCGAGCGCTACGAGGCGGTGGCACTGGCGGGCTTCACGGACGGCGAGGCGGAAGTCTTGAGGGCCGCGCTGCGGCGGCTCTATGAGAACATGGATGGACTACAATCATGATCTTCCGGACCGCGCGCCTCCCCGCGTGCGGCCGGAAGAGTTGAAACACGCCGCCGGATGGCCGATGCTCATTGCGAGCGATTCGCAAGGAACCGATCCATGGCCCGCCTGACTTCGACCGACGACCTTCGCCGCATCATCGCCGAGCCGCGGCCGGCGACGAAAACCAAGATCCTCGACGCGCTCGACGAGCAGTCGATCGACTTCCTGAAGCGCTGCCCGTTCGCCCTGGTCGGCACGACGTCCGCCGACGGCACCGTCGAGGTCTCGCCCAAAGGTGACGAGCCGGGCTTCATCCGGGTCGAGGACCCCAAGACGCTGCTGATCCCCGAGCGCGTCGGCAACAACCTGGCCTTCGGCCTCAGCAATATCCTGGCGACGGGCAAGATCGGCCTGATCGCCCTGGTCCCGGCGACCGGCGAGACCTTGCGGGTGTCGGGCACGGCCGAGATCTTCGACGATGCCGACCTCGTCGGCTCCCTGAGCTCGCTGGGCAAGCCCGCCCTGTTGGCCACGCGCGTGCACATCCAGCACTGCTACTTCCACTGCGCCCGCTCGGTCGTGCGCGCCAAGCTGTGGGACCCCAAGTCGTGGCCGGCACCGGGCCGCATCTCCTTCGGCAAGATCATCGCCCCGCGCATCGGCGCCGACGCCAGCGTGGCCGCCCAGATCGACGCCGGAGTCGAAGGCGCCTACACTACGAGGCTCTGGACCAACAGCTGACGACAATGGGCGATCCGCCGTTTCGTGCCGAAGTCATCGGCAGCCTGCTGCGGCCGCGCATCCTCAAGGATACTGCGACCGCAATCGCCAACGGCAAGGCTGCGGCGGCCGACTACCAGTCGGTGCTGGAGCGTGAGATCGGCCGAGTCGTCACGCGACAGGAAGAGCTCGGCCTCCGGGTCGCCACCGACGGCGAGTTCGGCCGCACCTCCTGGTTCGGCTTCTTTTTCGAAGGCCTCGACGGCTTTCGCCTGGAGCCCTCGCTGTTCCGCTTCCATGATACCGATGGCGGCAGCTTCGAATGGCCGACCTGTGTTGCCAATAGCCCGATCCGCCGCCGCGCGCCGATCACGCTCGCCGAATACCGGCGGGTGAAGACGTTCGCCAAGACCGCGCTGCCCAAGGCGACCCTGCCGACGCCCAGCGCCTTCCACTTCTTCCGCTTCACCCAGCCGTTCGATCCGGCGGCCTACGACCAGGAGCGCTACTTCGACGACCTCGTGGCGGTCTATCGCACGGAGCTCGCCGAGCTCGCCAAGGCCGGCTGCGCCTACGTGCAGATGGACGAGGTGCCGGTGGCGATGCTGTGCGATCCCCTGGTGCGCGAGCAGGCCAGGGCCCAAGGCGGTGATCCCGACAGGCTGCTGGATCTCTACATCGACGTGATGCGCCGCATCCTGGCGGATCGCCCGGCCGGCGTGACGGTCGGCATGCATCTCTGCCGCGGCAACTTCCGCAGCCGCTGGATGGCGTCCGGCGGCTACGAGCCGGTGGCGGCACGCCTGTTCAACGACTTTCCGGTCGACGCCTATTTCCTGGAATATGACAGCCAGCGCGCCGGGGATTTCTCGCCATTGCGCCACGTGCCGAAGGATCGCCGCGTGGTACTCGGCCTGGTGTCGTCCAAGACGCCGGTCCTCGAGAGCCGCGACGACCTGCGTCGGCGCATCGACGAGGCCGCGAAGTTCGTCGACCTCGAGCGCCTGTCGCTGTCCTCGCAATGCGGCTTCGCCAGCGTCGCCGGCGGCAACTCGATCGACGAGGAGACGCAGTGGGCCAAGCTCGGCCTGATCGTCGACACCGCCCGCTCCGTGTGGGGCACGGCCTAGGAAACCCACGATGAGGCGTTTGACGAGGCGCGGCTTTACCGGACTGGCCCTTGCCGCCGGCGCCTGCTCGCCGCCGCCGCCGTCGTCGAATTTGCGCACCCTGACGCCGGGCACGCTCCACGTCGGTACCTACTTCGTGAATCCGCCGTTCGAGTATGTGGCCGACGGGCAAAGGATCGGCTTCGAGGTCGATCTGATGAACGAGATCGCGGCGCGCCTGTCGCTGGCGGCAGTGTTCGTCGACACCGAATGGGAGAAGATCCTGCAGGAGATGTGGGACGGCCGCTACGACTGCATCGTCGGCGGCATCACCATCACGCCCGGGCGCCAGCGCCTGCTCGCCTGGTCGACGCCTTACATGACGACGACGCTGAGCCTGGTGGTCGACGGCCGCCGCTCGCCCAGCCTGCGCAGCATGGCCGACTTCCGAAACGCCGTCGTCGGCGTGCAGGCGGCGACCACCGACTACGACATCGCGATCAGGATGCAGCGCCGGGGCGAGATCGGCAGCGTCAAGGTCTATCCTTTCGCGCGCATCCAGGATGCTATGGTCGACCTCGCCGCCGGCCGCATCACGGCGGTGATGAAGGTCTATCCCGTGGCGGCCTGGCTGGCGCGGCGGACGCCCGGCCTCGTGATCGCGGCCCATGTGCCCGACGATCCGCAGCCGCTCGGCATCGGTTTCCGGCGCAACCAGCGCGACCTCCTGGCCGCGGTCAACCGTGTCCTGGCGGAGATGCAGCGAGACGGCGACTACGCCCGGCTGGCGCAGAAATGGGGCGTCCCATGAAGCGCAAGGCGGCCCTGTTCCTGCTGGCGGTGATGGTGTCGGTGAGCCTCGGCGCCATCATCGTGACATCGCTTGCCATGTACCGCCTGTTGTCCGAGCGGTACGCCGAGGAAATCGGCAAGATCGAGGCCAGTCTCAGCGATCGCTTCGCGGTCTTCGAGACCATGCTGAAGGATCAGCACGACCGCATCGTCACCCACATGACCAAGGTGTTGCCGGACATCGCCGCCGAGCTGGAACGGACCGGCCGCTCGCCGTCCGATCTCTCGGTGACGGATCTCGATGCCGTGACCACGCGGTACGGTGTCCAGCACATCTACTTCATCGACCGCGGGCACAAGGTCTTCCAGACCAACTTCGCCACCGACATGAGCCTTCAGTTCCCGGACAGCGACTTCACGCGCTTCCTCGATTCGGTGTTCGACAACAACAAGGTCATGAACGACGGCATCGACATATCGGAGAAGACGGGAACGCTCAAAACCTACAGCTACTTCGGACCGCCGGGTAAGGACTACATCATCGAGATCTCAACCGACATCCGCGACAGCCTGGAAGCGGGCGGCTACGGCTGGATGGGACGCTATTTCTTCGACGAGCTGCTGTCGGATCCGGTGCGCTCCAATCCATCGATCAAGGCGCTCGACATCTACATCATGAATGCAGCCGCCACCTGGTCGCTGATCCATCCGGGACAGCAGCTCGATCCGGCGCTGGCCCGGCGCATCCAGCAGCACGGCCGGGAGGAGATCAGGAGCAACGACGGCCGCTATCTCACCGTCTACAGCGGCGAGCCGACCCTGGCGGCCACCAAGCCCGACCATCCGGTGTCGGCCAAGTACGTGATCCGCAAGATCACCTACGATGTCGGGCTGGCGCGCGCGGCGGTGATCCAGGTCCTGCTGAGCTCGCTGCTCGTGCTGGCGCTCCTGATGCCGGTGGTGTTCTGGATCGCCTCCCGGCAGCTTCAGAAGCAGCTGCTCGATCCGTTGTTCAACCTGCGCGGCGAGGCCGGCGCCATCGCCCAGGGCGATCTCAACCAGACGATCGCCAACACCGACCGGCGCGACGAGATCGGCCAGCTCGCCAACAGCTTCGCCGCCATGCGCGACGCGGTGCGCAAGACCATCACCGACCTCAAGGACACCAACCTGTCGATCGGGCGTTTCGTGCCGCAGGCCTTCCTGACGATCGTCGGCAAGCCGTCGATCGTCGAGGTCGAGCTGGGCGACAACAAGCGCAAGAACATGACGATCCTGTTCTCCGACATCCGGAACTTCACGACCTTGTCGGAAGCCATGACGCCGGACGAGAACTTCGCCTTCATCAACGCCTACCTCGAGCGCATGGGCCCGGTGATCCGCGACCACAACGGCTTCATCGACAAGTACATCGGCGACGCCATCATGGCGCTGTTCGAATCGGCCGACGATGCGCTGAAGGCCGGGATCGCCATGCTCGAGACGCTCGACGCCTTCAATGCCGAGCGTCGCGCCGCGGGCCAGCCGCCGATCGCCATCGGCATCGGCATCAACACCGGTACCCTGATGATGGGCACGATCGGCGAGAAGCACCGCATGGATGGCACCGTCATCTCCGACGCCGTCAACCTCGCCTCGCGCGTCGAAGGGCTGACCAAGTCCTATGGCGTGAAGCTGCTGGTCTCGCAGTACACCGTGGAGAGCCTCGCCGATCCCAAGGCCTACGACATCCGTCCGATCGACGTCGTCGTGGTCAAGGGCAGGACCCATCCGGTCACGATCTGCGAGGTGTTCCAGCGCGACCCGGCTGCCGAGCGCGCCGCCAAGGCGGGCACGCGCGACCTGCTGCAGTCGGGCGTCGAGGCCCTGGTGCGGCACGATCTGCCCTGCGCCCGCCGGTTCTTCGAGGAGTCGCTGCAGAAGCTGCCCTGCGACACGGCGGCCGGGAACCTGCTGAAGAAGTGTGGTTGAGATTCATGTTCGTGGATACGGCGTTCATGCACTCTCCCCCTAGCGGGCAGGGCTATCGCATATGACCGATTTTCCCGTCATCCCGAGCGGAGCCGCCCGAAGGGCGGCGTAGT
>JAEZHS010000398.1 GCA_023436825.1 Pseudomonadota bacterium
TGACCCCTCCGCCCGCTACGCGGGCACCTCCCCTTCGCGGCTTCCGCGAAGGGGAGGCAGCGCCGACTGGCTCAATGCTCATGCGACGCCCCCGCCTTGCCGATCTCGGCCTTGATGACGAAGCTGTTCTTCGCGGCGTAGACGTCGCCTGCCAGCACGCCGAACGTCACCTCGACCCAGTCGGCGTCGCGACCGCCGAGCTCGACCTCGCGCGCGTTGAACGCCTCGCCTTCGCGCACGAACACCACGGTCTTGCCTTCCAGCGTCTGCAGGGCGCTGGCCTTGACGGCGACCTCGGCCGGCCTGGCCGACAGCACGACGCGGCCGACCACGAACAGCCCGGGCCGCAGCCGGCCGTCATTGTTTGACACCAGAGCGCGGGCGATGGCCGTCTGCGTGTCGCTGGCCCCGATCGGCGAGACGTAGTCGATCCTGGCCTCGATCGGCGGTCCGCCGTCGTCGACGTCGATCGACACCGGATCGCCGAGACGCACGCGCGCGAAGTCGCGGCGAAAGACGGCGAAGTCGATCCACATGGTCGATAGATCGGCGATCGTGAAGAGAGGCCTCGCCTCGGACGCGAACTCGCCCAGGGTCCCGTCGCGGTCGATCACCGTGCCGTCGATCGGCGCCTTGAGCTCGTAGGTCGTGAGGCTCTGGTTGCTCTCGATGTTGGCCAGGACCTCGTCCTTCCTGACCTTGTCGCCCAGCCGCTTGCGCATGCTGCGGATGACGCCGGGAAAGCGCGGCGTCACCTTCACCAGCGCCTCCTGGTTGGGCTGGATCATGCCATTGAGGCGCAGGATGTCGCGCAGCTCGCGCGGGCCCGCGGTCAGGAGCTCGATGCCGGCCGCCGCCACCTGGGCGTCGGTGAGCTTCACGCCCTCGTCATGATGGTCGCCGCCCTCCTTTTCGCCGTGGCCGTGCCCCCCCTTCCCCGCGGCGCGCTTGGCGTTTCTTGCTAACTTCGGATCGAAAACGTAGTAGGCGGCCGCGGCCACGGCGCCGGCGCAGAACAGCGCGATCACCGCGTAGCCCAGTATCCTGATGACCGTCTTCATCATCGGCCTCTCGCCGCCAGGGTGATGGGGCTCGCCGTCAGCCCTTCGATGGTGGCGACTGCCGTGTGGAAGCTGGTCAACGCCTCGTGCTCCATCAGCTCGGCATCGGCCACCGTGCGGTAGGCGTCGAGTATCTCGAGCACGGTGAAGCGGCCTTGGCCGTAGCCCGCTTCGATGGTCGAGAGCGCCTGTCGGGCAGCGGGCAGAACCGTCTTGCGCAGGAGGTCGAGCTGCTGGAGCTGGCTCACCGCCGTGTCGTGCGCCTTGGCGACGACGGCGATGAGGGAGAGCCGGTTGACGGCGCGCTCGGCGTAGACTTTCTGCGAGTTCTCCTGCGCCTCGCGGATGGCACCGCGATTGCGATCCAGGACGGGAATCGGCATCGAAACGCCGAGCCGGATCGCGCTTTCGCCGTTCTCCGAATAGTATCGCCAGCCGATGCCGGCGGTGACGTCCGGAACTGGCTTGAGACGGGCAACCAGCATCTCGCCGTCGCGCTGCGCGCGGATCGCCGTCCAGCGCATGAGCTGCGGATTGTCGTCGATGGCCTTGATCAGGCTCTCGAGCGGCGCCGGGCGGACGACGCGTCCGAGGTCGCCCGAAGTGCCGGTGAAGTCCGGCGTGTCGCGGCCCATCAAGGCCGTCAGTTCGCGCCGCGCGACGGCGAGCGCAAGGCGCGCGCGTTCGCGTTCGAGCCTTGCCAGTCCGACCGCGGCCTGCGTGCGTGACACCTCGGAAGGCGACGACCCACCAGCCTCGACACGGCGTTGCATCAAGGGCAGCAGCTTCTCGAGGGCGGCGGCCTGGCGATCCAGCAGCGCGATCCGGCGCTGCACCGAGACCGACTCGACGAAGGCAATCGTCGTCTCCGACAGAAGCTCCAGCTTTGCCGCTTCGCGTTCCCAGCGGGCGGCGTCGAAGTCGCCGAGCGCCGCCGAGACCCTGGCATCGCGCTTGCCGCCGAGCTCGATGAGCTGGCTCAGCATCAGGGTCGTCTCCGCACCACCGACGTTGCTGCTCGCCCCGGGCGCGAAGTTGTCGACCTCGAAGCCGACGGTCGGGTTCGGCAGCGCATTGGCCTGCTGGCGACGGCCATCGGCCATGCCGATGTTGCGGTCGGCGACGGCAATGCGCGGGTTGGCATTGACGGCCGCGTGCAAGGCTTTTGGCAGCGTCAGCACGCCGTTCGCCTGCCCCTGCGACAGGGCCGGCCCTGTTGGCGCCAACGCAATGGCGGCACAGAGCGCACCCAAGGTGCGGACTTTCATGACCTGATCCCGATCTACAGCCATAGACGCGCCGATCGGTCCGACGGCCGAAGCGGCGAACGAAAACGCGGCTTAGATCAGGCTTTGGGGGGTGGCGCGGTCGCCGGGCGTTCGAAGGCGATCAACTGACGCGAGCGAAGGTGCGGCAAGGGCGCGCTTTCCGCATCGACGGCTGGCGCGGCAAATTTCGCAAAGGCCGTGACAGAGCAGAAATGGCAAGATTCCGAGGCGATCTGATCAGTCCCCTGGTCGTCATCCTGCGAGACCGAGACCACGGCGCATTCTGCCGGCGACGACGCAAGGCTTGCGTCCACATGCAGGATGCTTGCCATGGCGACCGCCAGCACACAGATGAACTGAACCAGACTCTTGCCGCGCAGGAATTGCCCGAAACGCAATCGCACAACCTTACTAAAGCGAACGTCGCCGTTCATGCCGTGTCCGAGGGACGTTACACTATCATGCTGAACGCATTCGCGACAATTTGACCGCTCGCGGCGTCTAGAGAGGTGATCGCTCGAAGGTTCCGCCGAACGGGTTTGCCGCCCAGCATCCGAGCTGCCAGGTCCCATTGCATTCGACGCCGCTGCTGTTGCGCATGCCCAACGGACCGTAGTCCCACCCCCGTGTCGTCAATGAACCGACGAATCGTACACCTTCCATGGTCTCGCCGGCCATCGGAATGGCTGAGCCGCAACCGGCGAGGAGAAGCCCCCCGCGAGCAACAATGGTTTCAATGCCGAACCTCCGTGACCGGAACGTCGAGAATGACAAAACGTCATTACGTCCGCCGAAGGCGTTGATGTCGCTGCTGCTCGACGAGGCTCGCACGTCGCGCATCACGATCGAAGGCAGGATCCGTGCGCTCGGCTTTGTACCGGTCAGCGGCGCTGCTGGCAGTGCTGTCACTTTCCCGGTTTTTTGGCGCCTTATGGTCCGCCAAAAACAAATAAAATTACTCTAGTCAGATGAACATGACTATGGTATACATGATCATGCCTTGGCCACAGCAGCGCCGATCGCGGGCGCCAGCCGGCGGCCCCAGGCACGTGCCGCAGCGCGCGTGGCGATCAGGTCCTGGCGCACTTCCAGCGAGCAGTGCGGCAGATTGCGGGTCCGCGCATGGGCGTTGAGCGTGTATTCGTAGGAGGCGCGCGCCGAATAGGGCTCATTGTCACCGACCACCAGCTCGGGGTCGCAGCGCAATTCTGCCAGCAGCGGCTCGGGCAGGCGGGCATCGTCGTTCCACAGAACGCCGACCTGCCAGGGGCGCTTGAAGCCGTTCATCTGCGGCGTGAAGGAATGCATCACCAGCGGCGCCACCTTGGCTCCGTTCGCGGTCATGCGGTCGAGATGGCGGTCGACCTCGCGGTGATAGGGCCAGAAGCAGGCTTCGGCACGCGCGTCGACCTGCTCTTTCGTCAGCCCCTTGTTGGCCGGCACCAGCGTGCCGTCGCTGACTTCCGGCGTCGATCCCTCGCCGCCCGGCCAGCGGTTGCAGTCGATCACCAGGCGCGAATAGCCCGAGGCGACCAATGGCGCGTCCAGCGCCTCGGCCAGGGCCAGCGCGGCGTCGAGCCCACCGATGTCCCAGCCGATATGGCGCGACAGTTCCGCCTCGGAGATGCCGAGATTGCCCAGCGCCGCAGGGACTGCCTTGCTGGCGTGGTCGCACAGCAGAAGCAATGGCGCCCTGCCCTGCTCGTTGTGGACGGAAAACGGCGGCGGATCGCCGGGAACGAGCAGTTGTTGCATCGCGCCCCTATAGTGCGAAGATCGCGCAAATGAAAGATGCCGAAGCCCGTGCGCTGTTGCGCGACCTGTTCGATGCAGCGCTTGCCGCCGCACGCCCCGCGACCTGCCTTGCCCCCTACATCGAGAAGCTGCAGCCGCCGAAGGGCCGCATCATCGTCATCGGCGCCGGCAAGGCGAGCGCCGCCATGGCCAAGGCGGTCGAGGACCTGTGGCCGCATCCGCTCGAAGGCCTGGTGGTGACGCGCTACGGCTACGGCGAGGACTGTCGCAGGATCGAGATCGTCGAAGCCGCCCATCCCGTGCCCGACGAGAAGGGTCGCGCCGCGGCTGGCCGCATCCTCGAAAGGGTCAGGGGCCACTCGCCCGACGATCTTGTGCTCTGCCTGATCTCGGGTGGCGCCTCGGCTCTGCTGGCGCTGCCCGCGCCCGGCCTGACGCTCGGCGACAAGCAGGAGGTCAATCGCGCGCTCCTGAAGTCGGGCGCCAACATCGTCGAGATGAACACGGTGCGAAAGCATCTCTCGGCCATCAAGGGTGGCCGGCTCGCCATTGCCGCCCAGCCGGCGCGCGTGCTGAGCTGGCTGATCTCCGACGTGCCCAACGACGATCCCGGCGTGATCGGCTCGGGGCCGACCGTGCCCGACCGCACGACCTTCGCCGATGCGCTGGCCGTGCTCGCCAAGTACCGCATCGATGCGCCAGCGGCCGTGCGCGCCCATCTCGAGAAGGGCGCGGCGGGCGGCGTAGAGGAGACGCCCAAGCCCGGCGATCCACGTCTGGCGCGCGTCGAGACGATCGTCGTCGCGACGCCCCAGCGCTCGCTCGAGGCGGCCGCTGCCGTCGCGCGCCTGCGCGGCGTCGAGGTCGTGATGCTGGGCGATAATCTCGAAGGCGAGGCGCGCGAGCTGGGCGCTCGGCACGCACGGCAGGCGATCGAGCAGGCCAAGCGGGCCAGCAAGCCCACCGTGATCTTGTCCGGCGGCGAGACGACGGTGACGGTGCGCGGCAAGGGCCGCGGCGGGCGCAATGTCGAGTATCTTCTAGGCAAGGCCATCGAAGCCAACGGCGCCCCGGGAATCTGGGGGCTGGCCGCCGACACCGACGGCGTCGACGGCGCCGAGGACATCGCGGGCGGCATCTTCGGCCCCGATTCGCTCGCACGCGCCCGCGCCATGGGACGTGACCCCAAGACGATGCTGGACGACAATGACGGGCACAGCTTCTTCGAGATGCTGGGTGACAGCATTGTCACAGGTCCGACCAAGACCAACGTCAACGATTTCAGGGCAACATTGATCGCGCCATGACCACCTACCCCGGATCCTGCCACTGCGGCGCCGTGAAGATCGCCTACACGACGGACAAGGCGCCCGAGACGATGCGCGTCGGCCGCTGCGCCTGCTCCTTCTGCCGCCGGCACGGCGCGCGCACGTCGGGCGATCCCCTGGGCTCGGTCGAGTTCCGCGCCGAGCCCGGCAGCCTCAGCCGCTATCGCTTCGGCCTCGGCATCACCGACTATCTGCTGTGCGCCAGGTGCGGCACCTATGTCGGCGCCATCATGCCTGATGAAAACGGCCCGATCGGCATCGTCAACGTCAACGCGCTCGACATCCGCGATACTTTCGATCCCGCTCCGCCCCTGCACGTCTATGACGGCGAGGACGAGGCGCGCCGGCGCGCCCGGCGGCGAAAGTTCTGGATGAAGACAACGGTCATCGCCTAGGGTCCCGTCATGGCCATTCTCGGAGTGATCGCCGACGATTTCACCGGCGCCACCGACATCGCGGGCATGCTGGTCAAGAACGGCATGCGCACAATCCAGACCATCGGCGTGCCCGAGAAGGGCGCGATCCCCGACGACGTCGACGCGGTCGTGGTGGCGCTGAAGACGCGCTCGATCGCCGCCAAGGATGCGGTTGCACAGTCGCTGGCCGCGCTCGATGCATTGCAGGCCGCGGGCTGCAAGCGCTTCTTCTTCAAGTATTGCTCGACGTTCGATTCGACCGACGCCGGCAATATCGGCCCCGTGGGCGATGCGCTGCTCGATGCGCTGGACGCCAAGCAGGCGATCTACAATCCGGCCTTCCCGGAGAACGGCCGCACCATCTTCTTCGGCCATCTGTTCGTGGGCGACATCCTGTTGTCGGACTCCCATATGCGCCATCACCCGCTGAATCCGATGACGGATTCCAATCTGGTGCGGGTGCTGGCGCGCCAGACCAGGCACAAGGTCGGGCTGGTGCCGCTGAAGCAGGTCCAGGCGGGCTCCGCCGCCCTACGTGCGGCGCTCGACAAGCTCGCGGCCGACGGCGTGCGCCATGTCGTCGTCGACGCCGCGGCCGATACCGATCTCGGCATCATCGGCGAGGCGGTCGGCGACGACCTTCTGGTGACCGGCGGCTCGGGCGTGGCGCTCGGCCTGCCCGCCGCCTATCGCCGCCGCGGACTTTTAGCGCACAAGGCCAATGCCGACACCCTGCCCAAGATTGCCGGCGCGTCGGCCGTGCTGGCGGGCTCTTGCTCGGCCGCGACCTTGGGACAGATCGCGGCCTTCAAGGGGCCGCACATGCACCTCGACACCGACGCCATCTGCCGCGGCGAACCGGTCGGCGATGCCGCGCTGGCCTGGGCCAAGGACAAGGTCGGCAACGGGCCGATCCTGCTGTCGGCCAGCGAAGGCCCCGAGGCGGTGAAGGCGCTGCAGGCCAAGTACGGCATCGAGAAGTCGAGCCAGGCCATCGAGAAGACCATGGCCAGGCTCGCCAAGGGCTTGGTCGCGGCCGGCGTCGGCCGGCTGGTCGTGGCGGGCGGCGAGACCTCGGGCGCGGTGGTCGGCGCGCTCGACGTGACGGCACTCCTTATCGGGCCGGAGATCGATCCCGGCGTGCCGTGGACGGCATCGGTCGGCGCCAAGCCGCTGCTGCTCGCGCTGAAGTCGGGCAACTTCGGCGCACCGGATTTCTTCACCAAGGCGTTCCAGCGGCTATGAGCGACAAGGAAACCAAGATGCGGGAGGCGGTCTGCGCGCTCGGCGCCAAGCTCGCTGCGCGCGGCCTCTGCCCCGGCACGTCGGGCAACATCAGCGCACGCATCGACGACGGCTGGCTGATGACGCCGACCAATTCCTCGCTGGGCGAGCTTTCCCCCGGCCAGCTCTCCAAGCTCGACCTTTCAGGCAAGCACGTCGGCGGCGAGCCACCGACCAAGGAGGCGCTGCTGCACCGCTCGGTCTACGACGTGCGGCCCAAGGACGGCGCCATCGTCCATCTGCATTGCACGCACGCGGTGGCGATCTCCTGCCTCGATCCGTCGTGCCATCACAACCACGAAACGACGCTGCCGCCGATCACGCCCTACTTCGTGATGCGTGTCGGCAAGCTGCCGCTGGTGCCCTACTTCAAGCCGGGCGACCCCAAGCTGGCCGACGCCATCCGCGACTACGCCAAGGGCCATCGCGCCGTGCTACTGGCCAACCATGGCCCGGTCGTCGCCGGCACCTCGCTGTCCGCCGCCTCGGCCTCGATCGAGGAGCTGGAGGAGACCGCCAAGCTCCATCTGCTGCTGCAGGGCTTCAAGGTGCGACTGCTGTCGGACGCGCAGGTGCGCGACGTCGAAGAAGCCTTCCCTTCCTGATCGGATCAACCATGCCCAAGCTCGCCGCCAATCTCTCCTGGATCTACCAAGAGGTGCCGTTCCTGCAGCGCTTCGGCGCGGCGGCCGCCCATGGCTTCAAGGCGGTGGAGATCCTGTTTCCGTACGAAGCGCCGGCGGCCGACATCGCCGCCGAACTCAAGAAGCACAAGCTCACGCAGGCGCTGTTCAATCTGCCGGCCGGCGATGCGAGCAAAGGCGAGCGGGGTTTCGCCGCCCTGCCCGGCCGCGAAGCGGACTTTGCCGCCGCCCTCGACAAGGC
>JAEZHS010000453.1 GCA_023436825.1 Pseudomonadota bacterium
TCCCTGCGGCCACAACGCCCCCGCGCTGCGCGGGGGATGACAGCGGTGGCTTAGCCGGCTATGTGCGAGGCCGATGTCCTTCCTCGACCACATCAAGCGCTGCAACAACGGCGACCTCAGCCAGTTCGAGCCGTGGTTCATCGGCCGTCAGCGCGCCGGCTTCATCCATCGCGACTTCGCGCCCGTCGTGGCGACGCGGCCCGATCTCTTCGTGCGTCACGACGGCACCTGGCATCTCGATCCCGCACTCGACACGCCGGACAAGCGCACCGCGACCGTGCGCGCCTTCCTCCTCGAGCTGCGCGAGCGTGGCCAGTTCGGCAAGCTATGGCGCGAGGAGGCCTATCCCGTCACCTGGACGTTCACCGACCCGCCGCTGATGGCGATGGAGCGCGCAGCGGTGCCATGGTTCGGCGTACGCGCCTTCGGGCCGCACATGACCGGCTATGTGCGCCGCAAGGACGGCCTGCACATCTGGGTGCCGCGCCGCTCCTACACGAAGCCGACCTTCCCCGGCCAACTCGACAATACCGTCGCCGGCGGTCAGCCGATCGGCATCGGCCTGCACGACAATCTGATCAAGGAATGTGCAGAGGAGGCCTCGATTCCGCGCAAGCTCGCCGAGCAGGCCAAAGCGGTGAGCTACATCAGCTATCTCAACCAGTCCGGTCCGCAGCTCAAGCCCGATCTCATGATCTGCTTCGACCTCGAGCTGCCCGAGGACTTCACACCGCGCGCGAATGACGGCGAGGTCCATTCATTCGAACTGTGGCCGTTGCAGCGCGTGTTCGAGACGGTGCGCGATACCACCGAATTCAAATACAACTGCAATCTGGTGCTGATCGACTTCTTCGTCCGCCACGGCCTTCTGTCGGCCGACGATCCACAATTCATGACCATCGTCTCGGGACTCAAGACGTAGTACACTCCGCTCAACGGTATCGGTTGAGCGACGGCGCGTCGCTACGAATACGTGGCCGGCTCGACAGAGTCTGCGAAAGATGGCAACCCTCATGCCACGATGCACGCTTGGTGTCGTTTCGGCCTGCGTCCTGTTCGGCGCAGGCTGCCTACGTCCCGCCCTGGCACAGGATGGTCACCACGGCCAGGGCCACTCGCAGAACCACGACTGGTATCAGGAACTGAAGCAGCCGGGCACGGGGCTTTCGTGCTGCAATGGCACGACGAATGATGCCGAAGGCGATTGCCGGCCGACCCGGGCCTATGTCAGCGACGACGGTCAGTGGTACGCTCTGCTCAACGGGCGCTGGGTGCCGGTGCCGCCGCGCGTCGTCCTGAAGCAACTCGCCCCCGACGGCAGCTCGCATATCTGCGCCAGCAAAAATGGCATGATCTATTGCTTTTTGGGCGGATCGCCCAAGATCTAACGGGAACCAGGAGGTTCCCGGCCTCGTTGCGACAGCCGATGCCGGTGTCGTCCCTGCGGCAGACGGAGGCGGTGCGATGCGCCTATCCGCGATTGGTTTCATCTTGCTATCGACTCTCTGCATCGCGGGCGTCGCCGCCCGTGCGCAGGACACGCACGACCACGCCCAGGGCGAGTACGGCCAGGGCCATTCCGAGAATCACGACTGGTACAAGGAGCTGAAGCAGCCCGACACCGGCTACTCGTGCTGCAACGGCCGCAGCAATACGGCGGATGGCGATTGCCGGCCGACCCGCGCCTATATCAACGACGACGGCATGTGGTACGCCCTACTCGACGGCCGCTGGGTGCCGGTGCCGCCGCGCGTCGTGCTGAAGCAACTCGCGCCCGATGGCCGCAGTCACATCTGCGCCAGCAAGAGCGGTATGATCTATTGTTTCCTGGGCGGGTCTCCGAAGAGCTGAGCGTCCGCGCTCCGCTATGTCGGCGCCGGGATCTTCGAATCCTTGATCACCTTGCGCCACTTGGCGATCTCGGTCGTGACCACCGCGAGGTAGGCCTGCGGCGCGCCGCCTACGGGGATGAAGCCGAGCTCCAGCAGCTTGCGCCGTATCGGCGCATCGCCGAGCGCTTCGTTGAACGCCGTGTTGAGCTTCATCACCACGGCTGCCGGCGTGCCGCCTGGTACCGAGATGCCGAACGGGATGGTGCCTTCGGTCCCGGGTAGTCCCGCCTCGGCGACCGTCGGCACGTCGGGGAGCAGTTCGGAGCGTTGTGTCGTCGCCACGGCAAGGCCGCGCAACTGGCCGGCCCTGATGGCCGTCGCCGTCGGCACCAGCACGTCGGAGAACAACGGCACGTGGCCGGCGATGACGTCGCGCAGCGCCTCGGCACTGCCCTTGTAGCCGACATGCTCCAGCGGCAGGCCGGTCTTGGCCTTCACATACTCGCCCCACAGATGGGTCAGGGCGCCGATGCCGGCCGAGGCATAGGAGATCGTCTTGCCCGGGTTCGCCTTCGGCCAGGCCAGAAGCTCGGCGACGGTCTTGAAGGGCGCGCTGTTGCTGGCGGCCAGCAGGATCGGCAGGTCGACGAAGCCTACGACCGGCACGAGGTCCTTCTCGATGTCGTAGGGCACCGCGACGCCGAAAGCGGCATTGGCGATCAGCGCCGCCGGCGTCAGCAGGATCGTATGGCCGTCGGGCTTGGCCTTCGCAACGATCTCCGTGCCGATGATGGTGCCGCCGCCCGGCTTGTTCTCGACGATCACGGGCTGGCCCAGCACGGCGGCAAGCTTCTCGGAGACGATGCGTGCCGACGTGTCGGTCGATCCGCCCGGCGCATAGGGCACGATGAAGCGGATGGGCCGCTCCGGAAACGCTTGCGCAGCCCCGGATCGCGGAATGGCGGCCACTGCCGCCGTCGCGGCCAGGAGATGCCGGCGTTTCATGCTTCCTCCGGTTTTGCCCAACGTGCCACGGCATGCGAAGGTTGGACAAGGCAACCGGAGACGAAAGTAGTGGCGCGGGACGGTCAAGGGCTGGAGGTGAGCAACGCCGGTGCGGAGGCGATCGCTTCCCTGGATTTCCTGCGCGACGAGTGGCTCTCCTTCGGCAACAGGCTCGCCGAATTCGTCGCCGCCGCCGACAAGGAAGCAAGCTGCGCGCTCCTGCCGGTCATGGCGGCCAACCTCGTGCTGTCGATGAACTCCGACGACGGCCGCGACATGGCCCGCAAATATCTCGCGCGCGCCAAGGCGCTCGCCAAGGGCGCCAACGCCCGCGAGCAGGCCTGGCTTGCCACGACCGAGGCCTGGATCGAGGGCAATACCGAGCGCTGTCTGAAGATCCACGAGGACATGGCCGACGAGTGGCCGCGCGACCTTCTGGGCGGCAAGCTCGGCCAGCTGCATGCCTTCAACTGCGGCGATGCCGAAGCCCTGCTGCGCATCGGCGAGCGTCTCTTCGCCGCCAACCAGGACAACCGCTACGTCAATGCGATGTATGCCTTCGGCCTCGAGGAATGCAATCGCATCGACGAGGCCGAGAAAGTCGCGCGCGCCGCGCTCGAGGTCGACCGCCGCGATCCCTGGGCCCACCACGCCGTCGCCCATTGCCTGGAGGCACGCGGCAGGATGGTGGAAGGCGTGGCCTTCCTGGAGTCGATGTCGGATACCTGGGAAGGCTGCAACTCCTTCATGTACACCCACAACTGGTGGCATCTGGCGCTGTTCCTCATCGACCTCGACCGCACCGACGAGGCGCTGGCGCTGTTCGACAAGCGCGTGTGGGGCGTGTGGAAGGAGTTCTGCGAGGACCAGATCAACGCCGTCTCGCTGCTGGCGCGTCTCGAACTGCGCGGCGTCGATGTCGGCGGCCGCTGGGCCGATGTGGCGCCCTACCTGAAGCCTCGCCTGCACGAGCACTTCGTGCCCTTCCTCGACCTGCAGTATCTCCACGGCCTGGCCCGCGCCGGCGAGCACAGCGCCGTCACCGAAATGCTGGCGAGCCTGGAGGACAAGGCCGAGAACGCCAAACCGTTCGAGCGCGAGGCCTGGGCCGACTGCGCCGTGCCGGCCGCGCACGGCCTCGCCGCCTATGCCAGGGGCGACCATGCCGAAGCCTCGCGCCTGCTCGGCCAGGCGATGCCGCATCTTTCGAAGATCGGCGGCAGCATCGCGCAGCGCTCGCTCTTCAGCGCCATCCATCTCGACGCGCTGATGACGTCCGGCTGGAACGACGCGGCGCTCAAGATCCTACAGGCCGACGATCGCGAGCGGCCGACCGTGCCGTGGACCAAGCGCTCGCTGGGCGACCTCTATCGCCGCGTCGGACGCATGGAGCAGGCACTGGCAGCCGAATACCAGGCCGAGCGGTTGTCACGACAATATGCGAGGGGAAGAACGACATGAGCGACCTCACCCAGCTGACGGCGGCGGAGCTTTCCAAGCTCTACCGCAAGGGCAAGGCCTCGCCGGTCGAGACCATGAAAGCCGTGCTGGCGCGCACCGACCGGGTCAATCCTGTAATCAACGCCTTCTGCCGCGTCGACGCCGAACCGTCGCTGAAGGCGGCGCGCGACTCCGAACGGCGCTGGAAGAAGGACAAGCCGCTGTCGCCGATCGACGGCGTGCCGGTGTCGATCAAGGAGCTGGTGCGAGTGAAGAACTGGCCGGCCTCGATGGGAAGCAAGGTCACCGACAAGGCGCCGGCCGGTGCCGACGCGCCGGCGGTGGCGCGGCTACGCGAGGCGGGCGCCATCGTGTTCGCCCAGAGCACCAGCTCGGAATACGGCCACAAGGGCGTGACCGATTCGCCCCTGCACGGCATCACGCGCAATCCCTGGAACACCGAGCGCACGCCGGGCGGCTCCTCGGGCGGCGCCGGCGCGGCGGTGGCCGCGGGCCTGGGACCGATCGCGATCGGCACCGACGGCGGCGGCTCGGTGCGCATCCCGTCGAGCTTCACCGGCCTGGTCGGCATCAAGGCCACGTTCGGCCGCGTGCCCGCCTGGCCGCCGTCGATGACCGGCGATCTGTCGAACACCGGCCCGATGTGCCGCACTGCGCTCGACTGTGCGCTGATGATGAACGTCATCAGCCAGCCCGATGCGCGCGATGCCTACGCCCTGCCTGAAGGCGATGAAGACTATGCCGAGAAGATCGACGGCAAGCTCAAGAAGCTGAAAGTCGGCTTCGTGCTGCGCTTCGGCGATCATCCGCTCGACATCGAGGTGGCGGCCCTGGTCACCAAGGCCGCCAAGCAGTTCGAGAAGCTCGGCTGCAAGGTCGAGGAGGTCGAGGCGCCCTTCCCCTATCCCGAAGCCGGCCGCGCCTTCGTCATTCATTGGCTGGCGGCCCTGCAGCGGCTGTTGCAGCTCTTCCCGGAAAGCCGCCACAGCGAATTCGATCCCAACCTGCTGGCGTCGGCCAAGGCCGGCCTGCGCTATTCGCTGCAGGACGTGATCAATGCCCAGGTGACGCGCCGCGAGCTGTCGATCGCCTGGAACCTGTTCTTCGACAAGTACGACCTGCTGCTGTCGCCTACCGTCGCCGTCCAGCCCTTCGAGGCCGGCAAGAACCTGCCCGAAGGGCCGCAAGGCAAGGCCAACGTGCTGTGGTCGCCTTACACGTCGCAGTTCAACCTGAGCCGCCATCCCGCGGCCTCGGTGCCGTGTGGGCTGAGCCGCCAAGGCCTGCCGATCGGCCTGCAGATTGCTGCGGGGCACTACAAGGACGCGCTCGTGCTGCGTGCCGCCGCCCGCTATGCCGAGACCAACCCGATCAAGTTCCCTGTCCTTCCGGAGACCAAGTAAATGACGGCCGATCTTGCGTTGATGCCCGCCTGGCAGCTGGTGAAGCTCTACAAGGCGCGCAAGGCCTCGCCGGTCGAAGCGACCAAGGCCGCCATCGCCCGCATCGAAGCGTTCAATCCGCAGCTCAACGCGTTCCAGCACCTCGATCCCGACGGTGCGCTGCGCGCCGCGCGCGCCTCGGAGAAGCGCTTGAAGAAGGGCGGCAAGCGGCTGTCCGACATCGACGGCGTGCCCATCACCATCAAGGACATGGTGCTGACCAAGGGACTGCCGACGCGCATGGGCAGCCTGGCGACCGACGCCGACGGCCCGTGGACCGTCGACTCCCCGGTCGGTCAGCACCTGCGCCAGGCCGGCACCGTGCTTCTGGGCAAGACGACCTCGCCGGAATATGGCTGGAAGGGCGTGACCGATTCGGCGCTGTTCGGCACCACCCACAATCCCTGGAAGATCGGCCGCACGCCGGGCGGCTCGTCGGGCGGCGGCGTGGCGGCCGAAGCGGTCGGCATGGGCAACCTCGCCGTCGGCACCGACGGCGCGGGCTCGGTGCGCATCCCCTGCTCCTTCACCGGGCTGTTCGGCCTGAAGCCCACCCAGGCGCGCGTGCCGCTCTATCCGCCGTCGGCGCAGGGCACGCTCTCGCATGTCGGCCCGATGACGCGCAGCGTGCGCGACGCGGCGATGATGATGAACGTGATGGCCCGGCCCGATCCGCGCGATCCCTACGGCCGGCCGGACGACGAGGAGGACTACCTCAAAGGCCTCGACAAAGGCGTGAAGGGCCTGCGCATCGGCTATTCGCCCAATCTGGGCTTCGTCGAGAAGGAGAAGATCGACCGCGACGTCGCGCAGGCGGTCGAGAACGCCGTGAAGGTGTTCCGCACGCTGGGCGCCAAGGTGATCGAGGATTCGCCCGACCTGATGGGACTGGATCCCCGGCGCATCCTGAATGCCCACTGGCAGTCCAACGTCGCCGTCCTGGTCAAGACGTTCAGCCCGGAGAAGCGGGCGCTGATGGACCCGGGCCTGCTGAAGGCCGCTGAACATGGCGCCAATCTCGGCCAGGAGACCGTGGTGACGGCGATCCACCAGCGCCAGCAGGTGGCCGCGATCATGAATGCGTTCATGGCGAAGTACGACCTGCTGCTGACGCCCACCATGCCGATGACGGCCTTCGCGGTGAACGAGAACGCCGCCTGGGGCGGCGACGGCGTCGACATCGGCTGGACGCCGTTCACCCTCACCTTCAACCTGACGCGCCAGCCGGCGGCCACGATCCCCTGCGGCCTCGACCGCGAGGGCCTGCCGATCGGCCTGCAGATCGTGTCGGGCCACGCCCGCGATGCGCTGGTGCTGCGCGCCGCCGCCGCCTACGAGCGCGTCCGCCCGATCCCGGCCCCGCCGATGGCGCATCAAATCTGACGGCAGCCGCGACTCATACTCTTCTGGACCGCGCTGCCTTAACTACAAGTCCCTGCCGCCGTAGAGCTTGCGGCACTCGTAGGTGAGCTGGGTCGTGCGCTGCTCGGCGCAGTCGTTCTGGCGCTCGAGGTAGAGCGCGACGCCGTAGAAGACGAAGGCGCCGAGCAGCCACACGATGAACGAGACGGTGAGCGCCGTCTCGAACGTGTCGTCGAGCTTGCGGGCGATGCGGCCGCCGGGCGCCAGGGAGGCGACGACTCGCATGGCGATCAGCGTCAGCGGGAACGTCGCCACGCCGCACGCCAGGAAATAGAGCAGGAGATGCCCGATCGTCATCGCGGCGGCAAAATGCGGTCGGCTGACCGGATGGTCAAGAACCTGCGATGGCCCGCCGCGGGTGTATGATTGCAGCGAGCAGGGAGAGCGCGATGGCGCTGATGGCGCGCCGCACGGTCACGAAAATGTACCTGGGCGCAGGCATGGTCGCCGGCCTGGCCGGGCTCGCCTGGCTGGCGGAGGAACGCGTCGCCCTCGGCCCGACCGACGGCAAGGGGTTCAGGCCCATCCGCTGGCCGTTCTCGGCCGACGCCTGGCCGCCCGGCCGCGCCTGGACCGGCCACGATCTCGACTTCTATGTCCGCCTGAAGTTCGACATCTGCAGCGACTGTGACACCGGCGTGATCAGCGACGAGGCGGTCGACCGCGTCGTCGACATCGATCGTCTCGATCCGCGCTTCGTGCCGGACGGGCCGGGCAACCGCATCCGCGTCACCGACCTGCTTGGCAGGAGCCGTCGCTATCGCCACAAGATGCGCAACGGCGCCCCGCGCTTCGCCGAAGGCATCGCCGTCGCCTACAAGTGCGACCTGCTGGTCGCCATCGTCGACGGCAATGTGGCCGATCCCGACATGCGCAAGATGGCGCATCGGTTCCTGGAATCGAACACCGTGCAGGTGTGGGTGAACAAGCAGCTCGAGGGGCGATAGAGCGCCTTCCTCCCCAGCGAAGCTGGGGAGGTGTCGCCGTCTTGCGG